>NZ_JABWPQ010000016.1:0-134325 GCF_013366255.1 Pseudoalteromonas sp. McH1-7
CATTTGTTGTCAACACTTAATTTTGATTTTCTTTCGAAGTATTCAAACTCAAGTTTTATTTGACTCCCGACTCGTTGACTCGTTGCTTTTCAGCGCTGCTCTCCGTGTCGGTGGATGCGCATTATAGGGAGATCCGATTTAAGTGCAACCCTTTTTTTGAAGAAAATTGCGAAAAAACGTTTGTTCGAGCAAAAATAAAGCGAAACGTCTATTTTTGACACTTTTACTTATCTTTTTGCAGTTTTTTCATACTAGAGTTTTACAATTCAACACTCTACACTAGTGACACAAGACACGAGAGATGAGTAATCTAGGCATGCTTAGAAGTTATAAAGGTAAATCCCCACGCTTAGCACAAGGCGTTTATATTGATGAGTCATCCGTTTTGGTTGGCGATATAGAAGTTGGCGAAGACAGCAGCGTTTGGCCATTGGTTGCAGCCAGAGGCGATGTTAACTACATCAAGATAGGTAAACGAACCAATGTTCAAGACGGCAGCGTACTGCATTTAACAAGAAAGAGCGCTTCAGTACCTGACGGTTACCCGCTTATTATTGGTGATGATGTGACTGTTGGTCATAAAGTCATGCTGCATGGTTGCAAACTTGGTAATCGTATTCTCGTGGGTATGGGTGCAATTATTATGGATAACGTCACCGTAGGAGATGACGTTATCATTGGTGGTGGTGCACTTGTCCCGCCTAATAAGAACCTTGAGTCCGGTTTTTTATATGTCGGCAGTCCGGTAAAACAAGCAAGACCCCTCACCGAACAAGAGCTACAATTTTTAAAAGTGTCTGCTCAAAATTATGTGGAGTTGAAAGATGAATATTTAGAGGAAAGCTAAGCTTACCTCTCCTGCCTCATTAAACGCTTCATCTTCAATTAACTGCTCAGCCTGCATTTCATAATCAAATTGATGCTGAGCAAAGTGCGCTAATGCAGCTTCCAGATCAAGCTCTGTTGTTATTTTACAGCGGATCAGCTGCCCACAGGCCATTGCTGTAAAAGTTAACTCACCTTGCTGATAACTGATGTCATCATTAAACAGTATTGCTTGATTCATATTCAACCTCTAATCAGCTTGGACGTTTTTGATGTATCAGGTCGTACACCTCGCCATTGATAAAATGCTTCAGCGGCTTGCTCTACTAACATACCGATACCATCGATTAATTGCGTATCTTGGTTATGTTGTGCGACCCAGTTTAAGAAACTTGTTTGTTGCTCACTGTAAAACATATCATAAGCAACCAAACAAGATGTAAAAACAGATGCGCAGATCGCAGGCACCTCTCCTGTAATACTGGAAGAGGTAGAATTAATCACAATATCAAATCCAATATCAGGAATACTATCTAGCCCACAGCCTTTAACATCCCCATAGGTGGCAAATTGCTTAGCCAACTGTATTGCCTTTGATTCTGTACGATTGCTCACTACTACCTGCTTCACTCCAGCTTGCAGGAGTGGATAGATACATCCTTTGGCCGCGCCTCCTGCACCTATCAATAAGATAGTCGCACTATCTAGCTTTACTTGATGATTGATCAGATCTCTTACAAGACCTTCGCCATCGGTATTGTCGCCTTTAACTTTGCCATCTTTTTGCTTGATCAGCGTATTCACAGCACCTGCCAATTTGGCTCGCTCAGTCAATGTATTTGCAAAACTAAATGCTTGCTCCTTGAAAGGTAATGTCACATTTGCACCGCTTCCACCTTCAGCAAAGAATGTCGATACAGTTTGAACAAAAGCATCTACTGGTGCCAAAATAGCTTCGTATTCTAATTGCTGCTGACTTTGTTTTGCGAATTGCGCATGGATTGCTGGCGATTTAGAATGCTTTATTGGATTACCGAATACCGCGTATTTGTCCATCGTTTTAGAGCGCCTTGAAAGAGTTATTATGAAACAGTTAATTAAACGCATCTTCAATAAAGATGCAACCACCGAACAAATAAATAGTGCTCCATCCCCAGAAAAAACCCCGTATGAAATCATTGGTGGAGAACAAGGTGCTCGAGACCTTGCTAATCGTTTCTACGATATTATGGCAACCGATCCCTACGCAAAACCGCTTTACGACATGCACCCACAACCACTAGACCGGATAAGACAAGTATTCTTTGAGTTTCTTTCGGGTTGGCTCGGTGGCCCAGATTTATTTACAGAAAAATACGGTCATCCGCGTTTAAGAATGCGCCATATGCCCTTTTCTATCGACCAAGATTTACGGGATCAATGGATGCACTGCATGAATAAAGCGTTAGACTTAGAGGTTGGTAACCCATTATTAAGAGAGGGGCTAAGACAATCCTTAGCGCAACTCGCTACACATATGATTAATCAAGATTAATAAAAAAGTACCAGTTATATTAAATTGCACGGCAATTTTGCGCTAGGTCAAAACCTGTTCTTGAGTAGAGACGCATAATCACTGTTCTAATTGTGAACAGGTGCGATGCGTGTGAAATCTATTCAACATAAAATTTATGCGTTACTGGCAGTGACTGGCGTACTCGTCCTCATTGCTAGTATTCTCAGTAGTAGTAGTCAACAAAAAACTCTCGCTGAAGAAACCGTCGAAAGTAATATAAGGCTGTTAGCTGACAATTACTTTGACTCGATCAATACCATGATGCTGACGGGCACCATGGCTAATCGCGAGATCCTTAGTGATAAAATTCGTAATCACCCAAATATTGAAGATGCCCACATTATTCGCGCAGAACTTGTGAATAAGCTGTATGGACCGGGTAACCCAAATCAAGCACCAAACTCACAAGTGGAGCTTGATGCACTTGATGGCAAAGAAACACTCGTCATTGAACAACGTGATGGCAATCGCATCATGACATACCTCAAGCCAATGGTAGCGATGGAGAATTACAAAGGGACAAACTGTTTAGGGTGTCATCAAGCAAAAGAAGGAGATGTGCTCGGGGCAGTAAGAATAAGCTACTCACTTGCTGATATTGATAATACTGTGCATAACAATACTTGGCTAAGTACGGCCTTGTTGTCAGGTATATTTATCACCACTTTTGTCATTTTAGGCGTGCTGTTCAGAAAGCTCTTCATTTTAAGATTAAAAACGCTTGGCCGTACCATGCGCTTGGCGACAACGAATAAAGATTTATCGTTGAGAATTGACGATAATGTTGATGATGAATTAGGACGTTTAGCGACTAATTTCAATAAAATGATGGATAGCTTTAAAGATAATATCTCTCAGTTATCTCATTCATCCAAAATACTGATCCATTCCGCTGAATCTATTTATGCGTCAGCAGAAACCACTGAACTTGCAATTCAAGAGCAAAAGCAAGGAACCGACTCTGTTGCTGCAGCAATTAATGAATTAGAAAGCTCCTCCAGCGAAGTAAAGAACACCACTCACTTTGCATCAGAAAAATCTGATAGCAGCAATCACCTTGCAGAAGAGAGTATGGCTGTTGCTAATCACACAGAGCAAAGTATTAACCAGTTAGCGCAAGATGTGCGACAAGCCGCTGAGCAAGTTTCTCAATTACAAGCGCAGACATTAGAAGTGGGTAAAGTTTTAGAAGTGATCAGTAGCATTGCGGAACAAACCAACCTTCTAGCACTCAATGCAGCGATAGAAGCCGCTCGCGCAGGAGAAGCTGGTCGAGGATTTGCCGTCGTGGCTGACGAAGTTAGAACGTTGGCAACTCGTACCCACGACTCAACAGATGAAATTAAGCGCACCATAGACAAGCTACAGTCTGAAGCGCAACAAACAGTAGCAGCGATGAGTGCTTCTTGTGAAGAAGCGGATGATCGTGCCAATCAAGTGAAAAAAGTCGCACAAGCATTAAAAGATATTTCGACGCAAATGCACGAGATTAATGCTCTTAATCTACAAATTGCAGATGCGACAGAACAGCAAAATTTAGCTGCGGAGGAGATAAATCGTAGTGTCGTGGCTATCAGTGATAATGCTGAACGCTCACTTGTTGACGCCCATGGTTCCAAACAGATCAGCGAAGAGCTACTCACACTCGCACGTAACCTTGATGACCAAGTACGTGGGTTTAAATTAAGTTAGGGGACCTGATGTTTGGATAGCTATTCTCTTCTTCAAACATCAGATTAGATAAATAAAAAGGAGCCTAGGCTCCTTTTTATCACATTGATAACCAGTTCTTTGGGGTGAGGTACTCATACAACTTTGCTTCGTTAGAGCCAGCCTCGGGTTGAAAATCATATTCCCAACGCGCCAACGGTGGCATTGACATGAGAATAGATTCGGTGCGACCACCGGTCTGCAAGCCAAACAATGTGCCTCTATCCCACACCAAATTAAACTCGACATAACGACCGCGACGATATAACTGGAATTGACGCTCTTGTTCGGTATAAGGCGTATCTTTACGCTTTTCAATAATTGGCAGATAAGCATCAAGAAACCCACTGCCCACCGCTTGCATAAAGGCAAAACTTTTTTCAAAACCCCACTGATTGAGGTCATCAAAAAATAGACCGCCCACACCTCGCGTTTCATCGCGATGCTTTAAATAGAAATATTCATCACACCACTTCTTATAATCACCATATACCTCGTCACCAAATGGTGTACACACGTCTTTTGCCACTTGGTGCCAGTGCTTCACATCCTCTAATACTGGATAAAACGGTGTTAAATCAAAGCCGCCACCAAACCACCAAATAGGCTCCTCACCCTCTTTTTCTGCAATGAAAAAGCGCACATTGGCATGGCTTGTGGGAATATGTGGATTTTTGGGGTGGATAACCAAGGATACGCCACAAGCGTGGAAGCTTCTTCCTGCCAACTCAGGCCGATGAGCGGTGGCAGATGCAGGCATAGACGCCCCAAAAACATGCGAATAATTTACCCCACCTTGTTCAATCACATTACCATCGCGGATGACACGGGTACGACCACCACCTCCTTCTGCACGCTCCCAGGCGTCTTCAACAAACTGAGCCTTACCATCAGCAGCCTCTAAGCCTTTGCAGATGTTATCTTGTAATTGTAGTAAAAAGGCTTTTACAGTCTCTAAGTTTACTTTACTCATGGTTTTATCCTCGGATAACAGCGCCTGTTATGGCATGTTTAATTACACTTGGGGAACGGTTTGCGCCTAATTCACCGTCAACATAATAGCCTATTTGATTGCCAAACTGCTTGCGCGCGTGCAGCAAAGAGGCTACCGGTGTTTCACCTGTAATATTGGCGCTAGTAGAAACAATCGGCTTACCAAAGCGCTGACAGATTTGTTTAACAATAGGGTGATCGGTCACACGCACCGCGATAGTATCGTGGCCACCAGTTAACCAATGCGGTGTCTCTGGTTTCGCAGGGAGTAACCAGGTAATAGCGCCAGGCCATGCTGAAAATATCTCAGCGCGTTTATCCATTGGAATTTTGTTATCATCCACATAGGCTAAACACTGACCGTAGTTATCTGCAATTAAGATTAAACCTTTTGCTATTGGTCGCGATTTAATCTCCAGCAGTTTAGCTACGGCCTCTTCGTTATCAGGATCACACCCCAATCCGAAAATAGCTTCGGTGGGATAACAGATCACCTCACCAGCTTGCAATGCTGATTCGGGCGAGGTTATTATCGAAGCTTCCGCTTTATCGTCATTTTTCACGGTATTTCCACTATCGATTGACATGACTTCTGCGGGCATTGTAACACAGCTTTACCAGCTCTGGTTTTCTCCACCAGCACCGGCCAATGGCAATCAGGGCAAGCATGCTCGATAGGCTTAGCATTCAAAGTATATTTGCAACTTGGATAACTATTACAACTATAGAAGTGTTTACCAAACTTATTTTTTCGCTGTGTTAGCTTCCCTTTTTTACACTTAGGACAATCTGGTAATTCCTGCGAGTCAGACGCATCCTCATGCCCAATATAATGGCACTCAGGATAACCGGTACAACCAATGAACATGCCGTAGCGACCATTTTTTATGACTAAATCTCTACTACATTCGGGGCAAGCTACACCTTCAAGTACTTTAATAACATGGCTATCATGATGCGCCAAAGGCCTGATATATTCACAGGTAGGATAGCTAGCACAGCCAATAAATGGCCCCTTTTTACTGTTTTTTATCACCAGCTCGGAGCCACAGTCGGGGCATACTTCATATTCTTTTTCTAACGCATGCTTCTTTGCATTGAATAACGCATGATCAATTTTACTCATGGCTCTATTACCGCCCTTTGTGCAAGTATGCGCTTAATATAATCACCTTGGTTTTGGGGTCAAGGAAATGATAACAAATCGCTTTGAATAAATATCTTAGGATTTGGACAATAACTGAGTAAAAACTGAGTAAACTTGAACTCGCGGTATCAACAAAAATACCTAAGCTCAAGAAGCGCAATATCACGCTAGTCAGAAGTTATTTCCTAATACCTGGCAAATTTGTGCGTTGTTTGTGCGTCAGTAACTAGCCTATTACGAACAAATCTAACGCAGTAGTAAGGGACAACAGCGACTAGAGAACAAGTTATTATTCTGAGTTCAAGTTGAGTAAACTCACTATTTTTAAGTCCTAAGTCGCTAGTGCTAAAACGAGCTGCGTGAAAGACATGAGCTATACCAATTATCTAAGGCTCAGGCAAAATAGGTGGTTGTGGTCGTCATTGCACTTAAAGCACATCCAACGACCTCTGCTTGTCATGGTAGAGTAAAACCGTTCGATTACTCTGTTAATGCACAACTGATGCAGGCTCTGTAAAAATAAGATCCTCCATTTGCGCATAAGCATGCTCTTTACCTGGTACATTAAATAGTACCATCAAGATAACCCACTTAAGGTCATCCAAGCTGATGTAGGTTTTGTCCAGAGCAAACAACCTATCCATCACCATCTCTCTGGTTGTACTGTCAATCACACCAACTTGTTCTACAAACATCAAAAAGCCTCTGCTCTCTACATCTAGCATATTACACTCGCTATCCGTGTAAATACGTGTGGCATGGTCGGGCTTGGCATTTAAGTAGGGGTATTCATCACTGTGTTGTAAATCTGCAAGCTGCTCTAACCAATCAAGCGCTTTATATATTTCACCTTGATTGAAGCCTGCGCGAAGGAGTTCATCGGTCAGTTCATTTTGTTCGACAAAAATTTCTGCTTCACTATGAATATAGTTCTCAAATAAATACATTAGAATATCAAACATCTTCTTAACCCCTCGCGAGTTTTATGTAGCCGTCTAATACACGCTCTACTTTATCTTCGAGTTCTAGGTCCAGTAGTCTGGCAACCACCTGCTCTACTGGCCACTGGGTCCTTTGCGTTAAAGTGTCAACGGAAGTCACTTCAAAGCCAAGGTTTTCTAATACAGGACACAGTTCCTCTTTTTGCCTATCTATTTCTATACTATATAGACTGTTTTCACAAAAAAAGCTCACTTCTTCCAAAATATCCTCAATATTCTCGGTAAGCTTGGCCCCTTGCTTTATCAAATAATGACAACCGCTACTTAATCGGTTTTTAATTGAACCTGGGATCGCAAACACTTCTTTATTTTGCTCCAGTGCATAGCGTGCGGTAATTAACGAGCCGCTTTTTATCTCAGCTTCAACAAGTAGTACACCCAAAGCAAGTCCAGAGATTATGCGATTTCTCCGCGGGAAGTGTGTACTGTTCGCGGAGGTGTTAGGCAAAAACTCACTGATAACCAGACCACGCTGAACAATATCATCGTAGAGTCGTTGATGACGCTTGGGATAAACCACATTAACCCCAGTACCAAGCACGGCAATTGTGCTCCCACCAGCATCAAGAGCACCTTGATGTGCTGCACCATCAATTCCTCTGGCCATGCCAGAGGTTACAACCAGACCGGAGCGACTCAGCCCATTTGCAAATTTACTCGCCAATTCAAGTCCCGTTCGAGTAGAGCTACGACTACCAACCACTGCGACTTGTGGTTGCGCTAGTAATGAGACGTTACCTTTACAAAAAAGTACAATCGGCGGGTTACAAATTTCTTTTAGTTGAGTTGGGTAAGTGGAAGAAAATATAGTGAGGATATGGATCTGCTGGTTTTGACAAAACGTGCTAATACTGTCTATTTTTGACCAATCCGTATGAAGCAAGTTATTCGCCACTTGCTCACTGAGTCCTAAGGCACACAGTTCAGGTTTATCTAGGGTAAACAGCTCATTAAGTGACAACTTTTTCAGTAAAGCAAGCACCGTTTTTACGCCAAGACCTTGGCATAAAGCCAGTGCCAGAACACAACTTTGTTCCGAATATTTCATACTCTCTCCTTGAGTTTATTGCTTCATTCAAGGAGAAGTTGAGCTGCTAATTGTCAGCCATTTCCTTGAACGCTTGTACGTAGTCACCGACTCTTATTGGTTCGGAAGTCGCCACAACCATGGCGTAGCTGAGGTCTTCATAAACTTTAAAGACCATAACTTCTCCTACCTTTTCTTTGGGCATATGCCATACGATGCTACTGTCATCATTTTCCTCACCAAACCAAGACCCCATTTGGGTGATCATTTTGTCGAGTCGAGACGCATCTTCAATGTAGCGAGGTCCATGTTGACTTTCTATAACTGTAGGCGATTGTCTAACAATATCAAGCACGTTGCCCTCTTTAAGCTGCGCTTTGCTGCCAACATCAAGCACCACAACACTCATGGTACTAAACTCTCTAAGCTTATTGTCACTCGCAATAATACGGCCACTTGTCTGTTGTTTTGGACGGGCCATTGAAAACTGCGCGGGATAGCTTTGCCCACTGGCGATAGGCAAAACAATATCACCAGCTCGTACTTCTTGTTTAGCCACTTCGAGATGAAGCTTAGCTGGTCTTCCGGCTTTCATATTACCCTGTTCAACAACATGACCACTTCCTACTAGCACAGCTTCTAAACCTAGCGTTTCATTACTATCCAATGCCCGATATGTATCACCGCGCCTATAGATAGCATAATGACCGCCTTTGACTAAATCCGCTTTGACATAAAGTAGGTGACCAGGCGACGCATTTTTCACATTTCGGTCGGCACCTAATACAATAGGGCTTTGGGCAAACTTGGATTCAGACAGAGTTTGCTCAAACCGCAAAAAAGGCTCCATCATTGGTAGAGGTAAAGTTGGAATTGCCGTCGACTTTTGGTTGATAACACGCACATGTGGAGAGAGCTTTTTTATCCCTTTATCCAATATCAACATTGGATTTCCGTGTGCATCGTACTGCAACTTAAGATTATCACCAGGATAGATTAAATCAGGATTTGCAATATTTGGATTCCACTGCCATAGCTGCTTCCACTTCCATGGGGAGCGCAGGTACATTTTAGAAATATCCCACAAAGTATCGCCTTTTTTCACCACATAATGTTGCGGTGCATCAGCTTTCACTGTCAAGGGCTCTGCTTTTACTGAAAAAACAGTACAACTAGCGATCATTATTGCAGCAATCGGATATTTCATGATGGCTTCCTTGTGGTTATTTTTGCTTATTATCCATCAAAACCTGTTAAAGGGGAACTTGAATGGCTAAAATAAGACCATACACTAGCTTACATCAGCTTACACGATTAATTGATTTAGGGTAATCATGGCCATATTAGAAGTTTTAAAGTTTCCAGATGAACGTTTGCGTACCGTTGCAAAACCAGTAGCAGAGGTTAATGACGAAGTACGACAAATCGTTAAAGATATGTTGGAAACTATGTACGATGAGAATGGTATCGGCCTTGCGGCTACGCAAGTGAACATTCATCAACGCATTGTTGTTATTGACGTTTCAGAAGAGCGCGATGAACCGCGCGTATTAATTAACCCAGAAATTATCAAGCGCGATGGGTCTACCGTGAGCGAAGAAGGCTGCCTATCGGTGCCATATTCATACGCAAAAGTAGACCGTGCTGAAACAGTCACAGTGAAAGCAATGAATGAGCAAGGCGAAACGTATGAAATAGACGCCGAAGGCTTACTAGCCGTGTGCATTCAACATGAATTAGACCACTTAGTTGGTAAGCTATTTATCGATTACCTATCGCCACTCAAGCGTAATCGTATTCGTAAGAAGCTCGAAAAAGAAGCTAAGCTCGCTGCAAAGCAAGCCTAATCCATTACCAACTAACTGACTTTAGGGTATTTCGTGAGTAATCCTTTGCGTATCGTTTTCGCAGGCACGCCTGATTTTGCAGCGCGCCACCTTGACGCTCTTATTCAATCACACCATGACGTTGTGGCAGTATACTGTCCACCAGATCGCCCTGCTGGGCGTGGTAAAAAGCTAAAAGCGTGTGAAGTAAAAGTGTTAGCACAAAAACATGACCTTCCAGTATTGCAACCACAATCGCTTAAAACACCAGAGGCACAGGCTGAACTTGCGGCATTAAATGCCGACGTCATGATTGTTGTTGCCTATGGTGTGCTGCTTCCGAAGGCTATTTTAGATACACCTCGACTAGGCTGTCTTAATGTACATGGTTCGATCTTACCAAGATGGCGAGGAGCCGCTCCAATCCAACGCGCCGTTTGGGCTGGAGACAGTGAAACCGGTGTGACGATAATGCAAATGGACGAAGGTCTAGATACTGGCGATATGCTACATATTGCTCGCTGCCCTATAACCGCAACAGATACGAGTGCCGATTTATACAACAAACTTGCGCTGCTCGGCCCCGATGCGCTTATCGAGACGCTAGCACGCTTGTCTGCTGGTGAGATCACGCCAGAAAAGCAAGACGATACGCTAGCCAATTATGCTAAGAAGCTGAGCAAAGAAGAAGCTAACATTGATTGGCAAATGGACGCTGAGCAAATTGAACGTAACATCCGCGCATTTAATTCATGGCCGGTTTGCTTTACCAGCATGGCAGGTAACAGTGTCAAAATTTGGCAGGCAAAGGTTGTTGACGAACAAGGTGATGCAGGACACGTACTTCGCGCAGATAAGCACGGTATCGTTATTGCCTGTGGCACACAGGCATTAGAGATCCACACCTTGCAGCCTCAAGGAAAGAAGCCAATGTCTGCACAAGACTTTTTAAATGGTCGAGCTGATTGGGTAGCAATTGGCGCTAAGGTTGGTGAAGCGTGAGTAATGTTCGCGCACTCGCTGCCCAAACCCTGTTTCAAGTTGTCGATAAAGGTGCATCGTTAAGTGCGCAATTGCCACTTGCCACCAGCCAGTTAGACGGTAAAGATAGAGCTTTGCTACAACAGATTTGCTATGGCGTGTTGAGATATTTACCGTCTTTAGAGCATTACTGCCAGCAACTGTTAGATCAGCCCCTAAAAGGTAAGCGACGTGTTTTCCAGTTTTTGTTGTATGTGGGTATTTACCAACTTCAACATATGCGTGTCCCTGCTCACGCCGCGGTTGCTGAGACAGTAAACGCATTAACGCCGCTTAGAGCGCCTGGCATGAAAGGCTTGGTTAATGCGATTTTACGTAACTTCCAGCGCCATCAAGTCGAGCTAGAAACCAGTGCTACCGAGATCCCAGCTTGCTTATACAACCACCCAGGCTGGTTTATTAATCAACTAAAAGCAGCTTACCCCACTCAGTGGCAGACTATTTTAGAAGCGAATCAACAACAGGCACCAATGTGGCTGCGTGTTAACCAATCACAGTTTTCCACCTCAGATTATGCAGCTATGTTAGACCAGGCGGGTGTCGCCTATCAGCTTCATGGTGAATACCCAGACGGCATACTGCTTGATAGTCCAATTGATGTCTATGCCTTACCACAATTTGCCACTGGCGCTTGCTCAGTGCAAGATGCTGCAGCTCAAAAAGCAGCAAGATTATTATCTCCACGAAAAGGTGAAAATATTCTTGATGCTTGTGCCGCCCCTGGTGGTAAGACTTGCCATATTTTAGAGTTAGCTGACGCTAAAGTGACCGCAATTGATGCTGATGGCGCACGCTTAGCACGTGTGGAGCAAAACCTTGAACGGATCGGATTGTCGGCCAAATGCCTTGAGGGCGATGCTAGTGACCCTGAAGCCTGGTGGGACGGCGAATTATATGATCGTATCTTGTTGGATGTACCTTGTTCAGCTACTGGTGTTATTAGACGACACCCGGACATCAAATGGCTGAGGCGAGCTTCTGACATTGATAACTTGGTGACGTTACAGGCACAAATTATTGATAAAATCTGGCCATTACTCAAGCCCGGTGGCACACTAGTTTATGCAACCTGCTCGGTATTACCACAAGAAAACCAGCAACAGATCGCACGCTTTCTTTCTGCGACACCTGATGCTGAGCTTGTTCCTTTACATGATGCAGACACCAAAGCACAACCAGGCTTGCAATTATTACCCGGACTGAGCGATGGGTTTTATTATGCTAAGTTGATAAAAAAATAATATAACTCGACGCAATACATATGAAAATCATTATCTTAGGTGCCGGACAAGTCGGCGGAACACTGGCAGAAAACCTTGTCGGTGAAGAAAACGAAATTACCGTTGTTGATATCGACGGCGAGCGCTTAAGAGAGCTACAAGATAAATATGATTTACAGGGCGTGACGGGACACAGTGCACACCCCGATATCTTGCGTCAGGCTGGAGCTGAAGACGCAGATATGATCATCGCAGTAACCAGCTCAGATGAAGTGAATATGATAGCGTGTCAGGTTGCTTACAGTATTTTTAATACGCCAACGAAAATTGCTCGGATCCGCTCCGAGCAATATTTAAAGTATAGAGAAAAGCTTTTTCATAACGATGATTTACCAGTCGACCACTATATTGCTCCCGAACAGCTGGTCACGCAATATATCCGTCGCCTGATTGATTATCCGGGTGCCCTACAAGTACTCCAATTTGCCGAAGGTATGCTCTCCCTTGTTGCCGTAAAAGCATATTACGGAGGCTTACTTGTAGGCTATGCACTCTCTGCCCTGAAGGAACACATTCCTAACGTCGATACTCGGGTTGCTGCAATTTATCGCCAAGGGAAAGCCATCAAACCGCTAGGCACAACAGTGATCGAAGCCGATGATGAAGTGTTCTTTATTGCCGCTACCAAGCATATTCGGGCAGTAATGAATGAGCTACAAAAGCTTGAACGTTCCTATAAAAAAATAATGATAGCCGGTGGTGGTAACATCGGCGCTGGGTTGGCAAGCTCACTAGATAAGAATCATAGTGTTAAATTGATTGAGCGTAATCAAGCGCGTGCTACCCAGCTGTCTGAAACCCTAGATAATACTGTGGTGTTTTGTGGTGACGCCTCTGATCAAGAGTTACTTTCAGAAGAGCATATCGAGCAAGTCGATGTCTTTATTGCCGTAACCAATGATGATGAAGCCAATATCATGGCCGCGATGCTGGCTAAACGTATGGGAGTACAAAAAACCATGGCGCTGATCCAACGTGGTGCCTACGTCGACCTCGTTCAAGGGGGTGATATTGATATTGCAATCTCACCACAGCAAGCCACCATTTCAGCGCTACTCACACACGTACGTCGTGGTGATATCGTAAATGTTTATTCACTGCGCAAAGGCGCAGCAGAGGCAATTGAAGCTGTAGCACATGGTGACGAAAACACCTCTAAGGTCGTTGGTCGTACGGTTCGAGATATTAAGCTACCCCCTGGCGCAACGATAGGCGCAATCGTACGCGATGAAGATGTACTCATTGCACATGACGACACCATTATTCTATCTGGCGACCACGTGATCATGTTCTTAATCGATAAAAAACAAATTGGTGTCGTAGAGAAGCTCTTTCAGGTCAGCGCTTTATTTGTGTAAAGCGCCATAGTTTACGTATCGCGGTGATCTTGAAAAATCGATAAATCTATCAGGTAATCCTTTAACACACCACGGATCACGCCTGGCTCCGAAGTCAGGTGAATACCCAAAGACAAAATATCATCATGTTGGCGTATCTTTCGCACATCACCCTCTAAGGTAATTTGGTTTCCTTCTTTGCCCTCAATCAGTACGCTACATTTTGCACCTTCTTGCAAATCAGGCATATCAGCTGACGTTAAATCAAGCTGTAACCCTGATAGGGAAATATCTTTGATGACACCTACTTCGTTTTTATTACTGTGTTGAAAGTGAGCAGGAATAAGCGTTGGTACGCGACTTTGCGCACGTAGCTTGTAAGTTTGAATCTTTTCCGGGGGATAGAGGAAAATAAGCCGCGCGGGATGGACTGAAACCGCCTTAATCTGCGATCTGAAAGCAATAACCTGACCATCACCATTTTCGAGCAATGCTCTAACAATGACAGTGGTTCCTTCCATAACAAAGTCCAGCGCCGCGCCTAATCGCTTAGGGTTGGGATGGTTTAGAATTAAAAATGCTCCTTGGAGCAGACCGACATATTCTGTTTTTATTCTTTTACTGCTCGCCGGTAAGCAAATTTCTATATCAACGAGACTGCCTGCGCTGATGGCTGTGAGCAAACTTTCCTGCCCAACCTCTCGAGTTCTTAACATGATCCTAACCCTTCCTGAGTTTAACTCTACTGCTTTTGTATTGTAGCAGTTTTAGCGAAGGGTCATTTAAAACTGAATTAAGGTGAATTACAACACGTTCGCCATCAATGCTCTCAGCTATCATTTGACCTTAATTGATGTAGCCTCTCTTTCACCGCACTTGCCAATAAAATCCATTTTATGGTCAAGGCGACAGCACAAGTGTTAAAAGCAAACTTAGGTCACTTAATCAAAAAATGGCTTTTTAACATCATTGCACCGTCTCTTAATGTCATCATCCTGCTTTGGATCTCAAGCGAACTTTGTGGCATCGCCAATTCTTCAGCTTCAATAAAAAGCATCATTGGCTCACTATTACGTTTTGCGACGAATAAAATCCCGGATACGTCATGTTGAAACAAACAACCAGTATGATTTGGCGCAATTGTATCGAGTATTGCGGGTATTTGACGCTTTTGCCAAAGCTCATTTTCAGACACAACTTGTACAACAAACCGAGCACCACTTTCACAACCAATTTGATGATATAAGTCATATGCCTTGGGAGCCGTTGGTAAGTCTTGCTCCGCTTGTAATAAATAACCAATATCCCTTATCAGGTTGTTTAACTGTGTTACGCTTCGTTCTATCAGCTGCATTCCAGAACCTTGCTCATGGCTTGCGGCAAATCCTTCAATGACTCTAAACCCTTTATCTGAAAAGCGTGTGGCAAGCAAAGTCGTCACCTCAAAGTTAAATCGTTGTAAAAATACTGACATTTGAAAACCCCGAAAATCCGAGTTTTTAGTATTTTTATTAACTTTTTCTTTCTTAAGGATGAAATCGTAAGGCAAAAACACTTGGTGTGGGTATAAGGTGAGATGGGCGTTGTCAGTACAAGCCCATCGTTATTTGTCGGCTATCCACGCCAGAAGGTAGGTGTAAACAACACCAATAATGTAAATATCTCTAATCGACCAAATACCATCGCTAAGGTCAGTATCCACTTTGCAGAATCGCTAATATCACCGTAATGCGCTGCCACCTCGCCAAGGCCGGGACCGAGGTTATTTAGACAAGCAGCCGTTGCAGAAAAGGCGGTGATATTATCCAGACCAGTACCAAGTAATGCGACCATAATAATGACAAAAACCAGCGCATAAGCGGAAAAGAATCCCCATACGGCTTCGACGACTTTATCTGGTAGGGCTTTACGGCCCAGTTTAATTGAGTAAATAGCCCTTGGGTGAACCAAGCGGTTCAGCTCACGGATCCCTTGTAAATAGAGTAAGAAGACTCGCACCACTTTCATGCCACCTCCCGTAGAGCCTGCACACCCACCAATAAAGCTTGAAAAAATCAGCAGAATAGGAAGAAACAAAGGCCAACTTGAAAAGCTATCAGTGGCAAACCCTGCGGTAGTACTAATTGACACAGCTTGAAAAAGTGCCTGATCCAAAGTTTCGTCGCCCGTTTCATAAACATTATTTGATGACAATACCGCAAAGCAGATCACCACAAGTGCGAGTTGAATAAATAGAAAAACTTTAAACTCCGGATCTCGCAGGTAGACCTTGATGTTGCGGCTTGAGACCGCAGCGTAATGCAATGAAAAGTTAATTGCAGCAATCAACAAGAAGATCACACAAATAACATTAATTAGAGGGTTATCAAAGTAACCAATAGAAGCATCATAGGTTGAAAAGCCGCCTATCGCTATAGTAGCAAAAGCATGACAGATAGCATCAAACCAGTTCATTCCTGCAAGCCAATAGGAAACTGTACAAGCCGCTGTGAGTGAAACATAGATATACCACAAATGCTTTGCAGTATCGGCTATTCTCGGTGTCATTTTAGAGTCTTTTACGGGCCCTGGCGTTTCGGCTCGATACAACTGCATACCACCAACACCAAGCATAGGCAGTACAGCCACCGCTAAAACAATGATCCCCATACCGCCTAGCCACTGCAATTGCTGACGATAAAAGAGTACAGATTTTGGCAAGTGCTCAATACCTGTCAGTACTGTTGCCCCCGTTGTGGTTAGCCCAGAAAAGGCTTCAAAAACGGCATCTGCAAGTGAAAGATTCGGTTTATCGAGGAAAATGAGAGGTAAGGACGCGAATGTTCCCAGTACTAACCAGAACAATACAACGATTAAGAACCCTTCTCTGGCCTTAAGGTCGCCGTTTTCCTTGCGATTTGGATAGTACGCGAACAGTCCCATTAACACACTAAAGATGAACGCTAGGACGAAAGGTACACCACCACCATCTTTGTATATCAAAGAGACAATGGCCGGTGGCACCATAGTGATACTAAACAGGGCAACTAATTGTCCGAGAATTTTTATTATGGTACGAAATTGCATTTTGTACGCTGCACTTTTGTTATTTAACCAGAGGTTAATGAGTAAATGTAAAGAAGTAGAGCCTACTCCTTGAGGTGTTTAAATAATACAACACCATTGGTTAATTCATAAATAGCATCAATAATTTGTTGTGTCTGTCGACTATCGACAGAAAGCTGCCACGCAATATTGGCACCATACGTTTTATCACTGTGTAGCACCGTAAATTGGCTTTGTAACAACTGCTCTATCACCCCCTGAAGATGGTAATCACTCTGGCCAACAATGATAGAAGCAGGTACTTTTTTGCTTGTTTTGAGTATAGCCAAAGCATTATTGAGGGTTCCACCATATGCCCTTACTAAACCGCCTGTGCCTAGCTTGATACCACCAAAATATCGTGTGGTTACTGCCGTTATTTCTCCAAGGCCAGAACCCAACAAAACATTTAGCATTGGCTTACCCGCAGTGCCATTTGGCTCGCCATCATCAGAAAAACCTAATATATGACTTCCTCCTGGTGCCCCAGCAATGTGCGCCCAACAGTTGTGACGCGCATCTGGATACTGCTCATTGATGTGTTTAATAAATGCTTTGGCATCCTCAATAGTTGGGGTATGCGCCAAATGGACAATAAACGCGCTTTTCTTTATTTCTTCGTGATGACTAATTGTTTCACTGGGGATGAAATATTCTGACATACTGCTCCAAACTAAAAGGGAGCCAATTGGCTCCCAAATATACTGATAGTTAGTACTCGCTAGCAGATCACTCTAGACCGAGATCTCTGGTCATATTTTCTAGCCTATCTTCATGAACAATGATGTTGTCCTCAATACGGATACCACCATATGGTTTCAGCGCATCAATTTTATCCCAATTAATGTACTGTTTGTTGTTTGTTTGCGCCAAATCTTCTAATAATGAATCAATGAAGTATAGGCCAGGTTCAATGGTGAATACTTGATTTGCTTCAATTTTACGGGTACAGCGCAAGAATGGGTGACCTTCGGGTGGCGCTTGATGCGTGCCCGCTTCATCCGCCATAAACCCGCCCATATCGTGTACCTGTAGACCTATGTGGTGACCGAGACCATGAGGGAAGAATGTTGATGTAATGCCTTTTTCAACTATCGCTTGTGCATCTAGCTTAACAATATCAAAGTCACTAAGTACTTGCGCCACACGATGATGACAATCGATATGCAGCTCACCGTATAGTTTGCCCGGTTGTAATGCTTTACCCAACTCAATTTGGTGATCGTTCATGACTTTCACCAACTCGGCAAATTCACCTTGCTTAGCGAAATCATAGGTTCGCGTAATGTCAGAGGCATAGCCATTGTAGTTAGCTCCTGCATCAATCAAAAACGATAAATGCTGACTCGGCGCTTTACGCTCAAAATGGGTATAGTGCAAGATGGCACAGTTTTCATTCAGTGCGACGATATTACCGTAAGGTGTATCGTTTTCCATGTGTTGAGTCGCATTGAGATACGCTTGTTGGATTTCAAATTCAGAGCCACCAGCAAAAAACGCTTCTCGTGCAGCCACATGACCTAGCACACCTAGGCGACTTGCTTCACGTAAACATGCCATTTCGTATTGGGTTTTATAGGCACGATGATAATGTAGAAAGTTCATTACCGGCTCAGGGTTCACCTGAGTAAAGCCTAGCGCTTGTGCAACTTCTAAATACTCACCGATGTAGGCATAATTTGCTTTGTCGTAAGGCAATAACTGCTCAACTTGGTCCGGCTTAACTAAGAGCTGAATATCAAAATACTCAGCCCAGAAGTCTCTTGGCTCATCTGGCACTTTGTGCCAAAAATCAACCGGACGATAGAAGATAAGCTTAGGTTTATCATTGCCGTTAACCACAATCCAGCAATGCGGGTTATCAATAACAGGTAACCAAGCTTTAAATTGTGGGTTAACTTTAAACGGATAGTACATATCATCAAGGAACTGACGCTTAGCTTGACCAGAGTGGATCACAAGCCCATCTAGTCCTTCTCTGTCTACTATCGTTTTTGTACGCTGTTGCAAAGTGGCAATATGCTCTGCGTATAAATTTGCTAACTTATCCATGGGTTACCCATTTTCAAAAATTCACATGCTTTCGAGTCTATCATAGCTGTTACCTAAAAACGACGAACTGAGTCTAATACCAGCCATGTGCGGTTACTTCACAATTTTCATCTCTAAAATATCAGCTAAGATATTGCCATCTCGACCAAGGCGAGTGTGATACACCTGTCGATATGCCATCACATTTTTCACGTAATCTCGTGTTTCTTTATACGGAATTAGCTCTATCCACAGCTCAGCAGGCATAGCCTCTGAAGGTAACCAACGTTTTATTCGGTGGTAGCCTGCGTTATAAGATGCGGTTGCTAAAATCTCATTACCGGCATTTTTACGCTTTAAGTACTCCAAATAACTAGTCCCAAGGCGGATATTGGTTGCAGGTTGATAAAGCCGCTTTTTTGTCACGCGTTTACGGTTGTTAACGTACTTTGCCGTACTTGGAAGTAACTGCATTAAGCCATGGGCATCGGCGCTAGAGCGAGCGTCAGGTGCAAAGGAACTCTCTCGACGCGCAATCGCAATACTCCAAGCAAGGTCAACGCGATGGCGTTTACTGTACTTTGAAAATAGGTCTTTAAATGCCATCGGGAAGCGTAAATCCACATAATCCCAAGCTTTGATTTGGGCTAGCGTAAAAATGGTGCTGTCATACCAATCGAACTCGGCAGCCAATACAGATGCTGCGAGCTTTTCATCTTTACTTGAGGTATTGGTTAAGTAGTTCCACTCTCTTCGCGCTTGAGTATAACGTTCTAACTCATACAACGCTTTAGCACGTTTAAACCCTGGCGCTTGAGATACTTGATCAACAATAGCAGCGTCAATTTCTAGCGGCAGCTCATTTAAAGATACGGGTAAACCCAATCGCGCAGCGGCTAAAAATCCGTAGTAATCACGCTCCTTGGCAAGTTGCTGCCAAATCACATTTGCGCCAGCAATATTTCCTCGCTTTGACAAGCTAAAAGCCAACCAATATTGCTGTGCGTTACTGAGTTGCTCATGGCCCACAAATAACGCCGAAATACCTTCCCAGTCCTGCTCTTTTAGCAAATTGCTCATCAGCCATTGCAAGAGCTTTTTATCCTGTAGTGACTTTGGCACCTTATTCAACCAAAACCGTGCGTCTTTGTGACCTTTTGACGCCAGCGCCAATGCAAAGCGATATGCCACACTGTCTTTTTGTTGCTGCGAGAAACTGAACATGTTTTGCATTTTCTGCCATGCTCGCAGCGCCAAGTCAGGATCGCGCCAAATCAGTCTGCGGACACCGTATACCGCTATTTCAGACTCTTTTACGGTGCGCTTTTTAAAGCGGTACAAGCCCGCCGCCGCACTAGGGTCTTGACGTACCGTTTTATATAGCTGGGCTAAGTAGGCTTCGTGCTTTGGTAGTAACTTTTGAAGATAGTCCAACAGGGATGTTTGCCCTGACTGTGCAGCATTAGAAACTCGCTGCCACACCCGCTCTGAGGTTCTATACCCGGCTTTTTGCCACGCCCTAAAAAGCCCATCGCATGCTCTTGGCTGGGATTTTCCAACAGTCCAAATATCGGCAACTTGATCTAAGATTGCTTTTTTCGGTGCACCTAAATCAAGCTGATAAGACAAATAAGTACACTTCAGCTCCACATCACTTGTCTCTCGGTAAAACTCGATAAAGCGCGCTTTCTTTTTGTGTCGCTTTAGATACTCCAACCAAGCCGAACGCACCGGCCACTCGAGTGGTGTGTGCTCGTATATAGTTAGAAAGTGCTGGATTTCTTGTTGATATTTCAACCTAGGATGGCGCTGATAAAATGCCATTTCCACATAAGGCTTAAGCGGATGGTCAAGCTGCGCTATGGCTGCTGTAAAATTGTTATAGTTGCCAGACCAAGCAATACGCTCAGCCTGTTTAAATTCATCATGAGTGCTCTGAGCTGCACCAAGACAGCTTACGAAACATAAACTGCCCACAGCTAGGCGACGTAACCAATGTGTCATGCAAACCCTTTTCAATCTGCTAAAAACAATTCACACCGAAATTGAAATACAGCCAAAGTATGCTTATCTAAAGGCGGCGTAAAACAACGGCTACTTTGGCTTGTAATTTGCGGTTCAGCTCGCAAACTACACATAATACGCGGTGTGTTAAGCCACCATAGCAAACCGACTCAGGTATTTCAGTAAATGTGCGGTAAATTTTTCATTGCAATTTGCCGCCAAAGGATCCACACTGATTGAAATTACAACTCATCGTACCAGTGTATAGCACGGGAGAACATGTATGTTAATCAAACGCGAGTCCTTTGTAGTTGATTTTTGCAAAGGCAATATCGCTGAGTTTAAATTTTGCCTACCAGGCTCAGTCAATAAATTATCTCAGCAAGTACTTAAAGAAAGCCATGAAGCGCTAATCGAGTTGAGTAAGCGCGATGATATTCAAGGTCTAATCTTTAGCAGCGACAAAGACCATTTTATCGTTGGCGCTGATATTTTCGAATTCCTGCCTACCTTCCAACGTCCAGAAGAAGAACTGGTTGGCTGGATTAAGGATGCAACCGATGTCTTCGATGCGATAGAAGACTTGCCCTTCCCAACATTATCAGCTGTCAACGGCTTAGCACTTGGTGGTGGCTGTGAGTGGTTATTAGCTACCGATTATCGTATCGCCTCAGACAGTGCCAAGATTGGCTTACCTGAAGTAAAACTCGGGATCATGCCAGGCTTTGGTGGTACCGTAAGGCTTCCTCGCTTAATCGGCGCTGACAATGCGATGACGTGGATCACCACAGGTAAAGAAAACCGCGCAAACGACGCATTGAAAGTCGGTGCAGTTGACGGTGTAGTGCCTGCTGACAAATTAATGGCAGCCGCTATTCGCACATTAGAACAAGCTATCGAAGGTAAACTAGATTGGCGTGCAAAACGCCAAGTTAAGCTTGAACCTTTGAAGATGAACCGTGTTGAGCAAGGCATGAGTTTTGGTATGGCTGAAGGCATGGTAATGGCCAAAACTAAAGGTCACTACCCTGCACCTATGATGGCTGTACAAACACTCAAAGCAGCCGCAAATCTTGGCCGCAGCGAAGCAATGGCACTTGAAAACCAAAACTTTGCCAAGCTTGCTAAGACCGCAGAAGCCGCAGCGCAAACTGGTATTTTCTTGGCAGATCAATACATCAAAACAGTAGCCAAGAAACAAGCAAAGCAAAGCAACACAGAGATTAAGCAAGCCGCTGTGTTAGGTGCTGGTATTATGGGTGGCGGTATCGCTTACCAGTCAGCATACAAAGGCACACCAATCGTCATGAAAGACATCCAGCAAGGTGCCCTAGACCTTGGTATGGGCGAAGCTGCAAAATTACTTGGTAAGAAAGTACAGCGCGGCCACATGTCGATGGATAAAATGGTTGCCACTTTAGGTAAAATCAAACCAACACTTAACGACCAAGATCTGCAAGACTCAGATATTATCGTTGAAGCCGTTGTTGAGAATCCAAAGATCAAAAAATCAGTCTTGGCGAGTCTTGAATCACAGCTACCTGAAGGTACAATTCTCACCTCAAACACATCAACCATTCGTATTGATGAATTGGCAACCGCACTGGAAAAACCAGAAAACTTCTGTGGCATGCACTTCTTTAACCCTGTGCCAAAAATGCCTTTGGTAGAGATTATCCGTGGTGAGCAATCATCGGATGAAACCATTGCTGCCGTTGTTGATTACGCCTTAAAACTAGGTAAATCTCCTATCGTTGTTAATGACTGCCCAGGCTTTTTCGTTAACCGGGTACTATTCCCTTACTTTGCAGGCTTCAGTCAACTTGTCGTTGAAGGTGCTGACTTCGCAAAAGTGGATAAAGTCATGGAAAATGTCTTCGGTTGGCCAATGGGTCCTGCTTACTTACTAGACGTAGTCGGTATTGATACAGCAAATCATTGTACAGGCGTGATGGCTGATGGCTTCCCTACTCGTATGGCGCGTAAAGACAAAGATCCTGTCGCCGTGTTAGCAGGTGCTGAGCGCTTTGGTCAGAAGAATCAAAAAGGCTTCTACCAATACGCACCAGATCGCAAAGGTCGCTTGAAGAAGAGTAAAGACGACAGCGCACTTGAGCTACTGAGTAGTATTTGTGACGCATCAACTGAATTTGACAAGCAAACGATTATTGAGCGCTGTATGGTGCCTATGATCAACGAAGTATTACTGTGTCTTCAAGAAAACATCGTTGCTTCACCACAAGAAGCTGACATGGCTCTCATTTACGGTATTGGCTTCCCTCCATTTAGAGGCGGTGCATTCCGCTACCTAGACCAAATTGGCCTAGCAAACTTTGTTGCTATGGCTGATAAGTATGCTCACCTTGGTGAAATTTACCAAGTCTCTGAACAAACAAGACAGTGGGCTAATGAAGGTAAAGTGTTCTATCAAGTGGAGGGCAAGTAACATGGAAAACGCGGTAATCGTAGATTGTATTCGCACCCCAATGGGTCGCTCAAAAGGCGGTGTATTTAAACATAAGCGTGCAGAAGATCTTAGCGCACATTTGATGAAAGGCTTACTTGAGCGTAACCCGCAAGTGGCACCAGACTCTATTGATGACATTTACTGGGGCTGTGTACAGCAGACTTTAGAGCAAGGCTTTAACGTTGGCCGTAATGCTGCTTTATTAGCTGGTATTCCACACACAGTGCCTGCGGTAACAGTCAATAGACTGTGTGGCTCATCTATGCAAGCGCTTCATGACGCAGCTCGCGCAATCATGACTGGTGCTGGCGACACATACCTCATCGGTGGTGTTGAGCATATGGGTCACGTACCAATGACACATGGGAATGATTTCCACCCTGGACTTTCTACATCAATTGCTCAAGCTGCCGGTGTGATGGGGTTAACAGCTGAGTATTTAGCGCTAATGCACGGTATTAGTCGTGAGCAGCAAGATGAATTTGCCGTACGCTCACATCAACGTGCCCATGCAGCAACCCTTGAAGGACGTTTTGCCAAAGAAATCCTGCCAATGGAAGGTCATGATGCTGATGGTACACCTGTACTTGTCGAGCATGACGAAGTTATCCGCCCAGAAACAAGCCTAGAAGGCTTAGGCCAGTTACGTCCGGTATTTAACCCAGCGTCTGGTACAGTAACTGCGGGTACCTCTTCAGCGCTGTCTGACGGTGCTTCTGCGATGTTGGTCATGAGTGAGTCTAAAGCACGAGAGCTTGGCCTGCCAATTCGTGCTCGCGTTAAGTCGATGGCAGTTGCAGGTTGCGATCCTTCAATCATGGGATACGGTCCAGTACCTGCTTCGCAAAAAGCATTGAAACAAGCTGGTATTACCATCGATGATATTGATGTTGCTGAACTGAATGAAGCCTTCGCAGCACAGTCTCTACCAGTACTAAAAGACCTTGGTCTATTAGACAAAGTAGATGAGAAAGTGAATCTTAACGGTGGTGCAATTGCACTGGGTCACCCGCTGGGCTGTTCTGGTTCACGTATCAGCACAACGCTTATTAACTTAATGGAAGAGAAAGACGCAAAATACGGCCTTGCTACCATGTGTATTGGTTTAGGCCAAGGCATCGCTACCGTATTCGAGCGTGTAGATAACTAACTCCAACCAGCTGGTGCTGGGTTGTCTTATACAGTGCCAGCAAACAACTTCAACTTGGTGACCAAGGCAAAACGGCTCAGCTGTTTTGCCTTTTTTGTTTCCTGTATTACCTTACCTCGGTTGGCTAATACCAATTATCTTAATTAAGTGGTCTATTTTGAGGCGAGAAAATTTTGTCGATAACAAGGCAAATATTTTGCTATTTAGTTGTTCTAAATGAGAAATTTTTAACGCAGTTAGCGTCAGATTTGCTCCTTCAAATTGAGCAAGTATTAAGACTAATTGGTATCATACTTGAGTTATCCAAACTTGAGCTTACTTACAACATGCGGTTAAAATAGCAGTTTTCCTAACTAATAACGTAACCAACAAGGCCACCCACAATGAGTTTTGATAATACCGACCATACCCTAGATGCTGTAGGTTTGCGTTGCCCTGAGCCCGTAATGATGATAAGAGGCATGGTAAGAAGGATGAACTTAGGTGAAACTTTGTTAGTGATTGCAGACGATCCGTCAACAACAAGAGATATTCCAAGTTTCTGCGAATTTATGGATCACACCTTAATTGCTAAAGCGGTGGCTGAGTTGCCATATAAATATGTAATTAAAAAAGGTCAGTAATGGTAAAAAAGCGGCGGTTGCCGCTTTTTTAAGATTTTACAATGACGACTTTTGGTACTCTAGGGTTTCGATAGTCCAAACGGATCTCATACCAGCCCTTTTTACTCGGCTTAAAACTAAAGTAATTATATACCGTATTGCAATCAGCAATTAAGGGCTGACCCAGTGTCAGCTGCCCTTCAGTTTGATAACCACAGTTATAGCCTTCACTCCATTGTTCGTCGGCAATTTTAAACTCGTATACTTTTCCCGGGCTCATAAATTTGGCTTTGGTGATATAAATCCCAGGTTGCGTCTCTTCCATACGATACTGAGGTTCAGCATCCCACAAGGTAAAATCGCCACGTAAATATAGTGTTTTATCTAACTTGCCAACTACCGTTGATGAGGTCGATTCAGCAGGTAACTGTAAGTTACTGCTACAAGCGGTAAGTGCCAACAGTGCAAATGCCAGTGCCCCTTGTTTTTTTATCATAGCGAACAACCTTTTTACTTGCTAATGATGAACTAACAAAAAGCCAGCAACCGCTGGCTTTTGTATTCACACTTAATTTTGTAACACTGAAATATCAGCAGTGTTTAAGAACAGCTTACTCAACTGACTCAATAATGCTAGACGATTCGCCTTAATGGCTTCGTCGTCCGCCATCACCATTACGTTGTCAAAGAAGTTGTCCACCGCTTCACGCAGGTTCGCTAACCGTGTGAGCGCTGTTTGATAATCGCCTTTAGCGTAAACAGGTGCAAGCTCAGCAGTTAACGCAGCAACTTGTGCGGCCAATGTTTTTTCAGCTTCTTCTTGTAATAGTGAAGTATCCACCAAAGCTTCAGAGGCAACATTGTTCTTAGCTAAAATGTTGTTTACTCGCTTATTGGCAGCAGCTAATGCTTCTGCTTCTGCTAGCGTTCTAAAGTGGCTTACCGCTTTTACTCTACGATCAAAGTCAACTGGGCTGGTTGGGCGTCTAGCCAGTACCGCTTGAATAACATCAACGCTGATCCCTTCATCTTGGTACCATGCACGGAAGCGCCCAAGCATAAACTCAATAACATCCTCAGCGACATTTGCATTGCTCAGCTTATCTCCGAATAAGGTCATTGCTTTAGCGACAATATCCTGAATATCGAGAGGTAGCGCTTTTTCTACCATGATCCGTAATGCACCAATTGCAGCACGACGCAGTGCAAATGGGTCTTTATCCCCTTTTGGCGTCTGACCAATACCAAAAATACCCACTAAAGTGTCAAACTTATCAGCGAGCGCCACGGCAAAACTGATTGGGTTGGATGGTAAATTATCTCCAGCAAAACGCGGCATGTACTGCTCGTTTTGTGCTAATGCAACTTCTTCGGCTTCACCATCAATACGTGCATAGTGCATTCCCATTACACCTTGAACGTCGGTAAACTCCATCACCATCTCAGTCATTAGATCCGTTTTACTGAGTAGGCCAGCACGTTCAGCCAAGGCTTTATCGGCACCAAGTTGTTCGGCTATAAAACCTGCCAATGCAGAGATACGCTCTGATTTGTCTTTAAGTGTGCCAAGCTGCTTTTGAAACAATACTGAATCAAGTGACTCAAGACGACTTTCTAGCGTTTTCTTCTTATCCGTTTCAAAGAAGAATTGCGCGTCTGCCAGACGTGGGCGAACCACCTTCTCGTTACCCGAGATCACTACACTTGGATCTTTACTTTCAATGTTAGAAACAAATAAGAACTTGTTGATCAAGTTGCCTTGTTTGTCTAACAGTGGAAAGTATTTTTGGTCATCTTTCATGGTGTAGATAAGAGCTTCATCAGGCACTTGTAAAAATGCTTCTTCGAAGGATGCAACTAAAGTCACAGGCCACTCAACGAGTGAGGTAACTTCTTCAAGTAAATCTTCATCCATCGCCACTTGTGCGCCTAGCTTTTGCGCTTCAGTCTCAATCTGACTACGAATTAGCGCTTTACGTGCTTCATAATCCGCAATGACATAAGCGTCTTTTAATACTTGGTGGCTGTCATCAGCATGTGTTACACGTACACGCTCTGGGTGATGGAAACGATGTCCTTGTAGCTCATTGCCAATCGCTTTACCTAGTACTTCACCTTGGACTTGTTGACTACCAAGTAGTGCTGCCACGGTATGTACAGGGCGGATAAATTGCGTCTTGTTCGCACCCCAACGCATCGGCTTAGGAATAGGTAACTTAGCTAGTGCTTTGTTGATCACATCACTTAGTAACGCTAAAGTCTGCTGGCCTTCTACTTTTGCTTTGTGTAGTAACCAAGTGCCCTTATCAGTCTCTAAACGCTCAGCATCATTTATATCAATACCACAACCACGCGCCCAGCCTAGTGCAGCCTTTGTAGCGTTACCCTCTGCGTCAAATGCAGCTTGGATTGCAGGGCCACGCTTTTCAACAACCTTGTCTGCCTGTTGTGTCTGTAGTGCCTTAACTTGAATACCTAAACGACGAGGTGATGCGTACCAGCTAACGCCTTCATGACCAAGTTCCAGTGCTGCTAGTTCCAGCTTGGTATTCTCTGCAAACGATTCAGCAAGATTACGCAAAGCCTTTGGTGGTAATTCTTCTGTGCCAATTTCTACAAGTAAGTTTTCAGTCGACATTATTAATCCTTACAAAGCGGGAAGCCAAGAGCTTCACGTGCATCATAGTACGCCTGTGCACAGGCTTTTGATAAAGCGCGAACTCTCAAGATATAGCGCTGACGCTCAGTTACAGAAATAGCATGGCGCGCGTCTAACAAGTTAAAAGCATGGGACGCCTTCATCACTTGCTCATACGCTGGTAATGGTAGCCCTGCTTCAATCAGTTTTTCACTTTCTTTTTCGCACTGGTCAAACTGTTTGAATAGCGCATCTACATCTGCATGTTCAAAGTTATATGTCGACTGCTCAATTTCATTTTGCATGAACACATCACCATAAGTGACACGTCCCATTGGCCCATCTGTCCAAACTAAGTCATAGATGCTATCCACGCCTTGTATATACATTGCAAGACGCTCTAAACCATAAGTAATTTCACCGGTTACTGGCGAGCATTCAATACCACCAACTTGCTGGAAGTAAGTAAATTGTGTCACTTCCATACCGTTTAACCAAACTTCCCAACCAAGCCCCCAGGCACCTAAAGTTGGTGACTCCCAGTTATCTTCGACAAAACGAACTTCATGAGTCAGAGTATCGATACCTAGTGCAGCTAACGAGCCTAAGTATAATTCTTGAATGTTCTCAGGTGATGGCTTCAGTACCACTTGAAATTGGTAGTAATGTTGAAGACGGTTCGGGTTTTCACCATAGCGACCATCTGTCGGACGGCGACATGGTTGCACGTACGCGCTCGACATTGGTTCAGGACCAATGGACTTTAGGAAGGTCATCGGGTGGAATGTACCCGCACCAACTTCCATATCTAAAGGTTGAGCTACAACACAGCCTTGCTGCGCCCAGTAATCCTGTAAAGCCAGGATCAAACCTTGGAAGGTTTTGATATCGTATTTTTGCATAGTTGGCTTATTTTTATCTGGTACTTATCGTGTGTGAACACTGTGCTTTCCGCGCTCACGCTAGATTCAATGATTGAAAATTATGCTCAGTATACCGCGAGCGCTTTAGGGTTTTAAGCTTTAAAGCATAAAAAAAGGAGGGAAAACCCCTCCTTTTTATTAGATGGTTGTATTTATACGTCTAAGTTAACTACGCGCAAGGCATTTGTTTCGATAAACTCTCGACGAGGTTCTACCTGGTCACCCATTAGGGTTGCGAATAATTGGTCTGCAGCAATGGCATCCTCAATGGTCACACGTAGCATACGACGCGCATCTGGATCCATGGTGGTTTCCCAAAGTTGATCAGGGTTCATCTCACCTAGTCCTTTATAGCGTTGTGTATACAAGCCACGCTTAGACTCCGAAATTAGCCACTCAAGGCCTGTTTCAAAGTAATCAATTGCCTGAGTCTTTTCACCACGCTGGACGTAACCGCCCTCGGAAATTAAGTTACCAATTTGACGTCCTGTATTTGCAATACGGACATAGTCTTTTGAAGTAATAAAATCGAAGTTTAATGTGTGCGCTTTATCTACCCCGTGCTGGCGAATATTGACCACTGGGTAATACATATTACGCTCTTCATCAAATGCAACTTCAGCGTTGAAAATAGTGGCATCTTCATCTTTTTTCACAAGATCAGCAACTAAGCCTTCAGTCCATGCTGTTACTGTTGACTCATTAGATAAGTCTGTTTCGGTCAGTTCAGGATGGTAAAGCAAACGGTTCATAATTGAAGACGGATACTTACGCTTTAAACGCTCAATGATATCTATCGTATTCTGATAATCATGTACTAAGTTTTCTAGCTTGTTACCAGAAATTGGTTCCGCACCTTCAGCTGGGTATAGTGCAGCATCGTTAAGTGCCAATGTCGTTAGATACGCTGTTAGTGCATTATCATCTTTAATATAACGCTCTTGCTTACCTTTCTTCACTTTATATAGTGGCGGCTGAGCAATATACACATAACCGCGTTCAATAATCTCTGGCATTTGACGATAGAAGAAAGTCAGTAGCAGCGTACGGATGTGTGAACCATCCACGTCCGCATCGGTCATGATAATAATGCGGTGGTATCTTAGCTTTTCAGGGTTGTATTCATCACGGCCAATACCACAACCTAACGCAGTGATTAGTGTTGCCACTTCCTGAGAAGAAAGCATCTTATCAAAACGTGCTTTTTCTACGTTAAGAATTTTACCTTTGAGTGGTAGAATAGCTTGGTTTTTACGGTTACGACCTTGCTTAGCAGAACCACCTGCCGAGTCACCCTCCACTATATATAGTTCAGAAAGAGCAGGATCTCGTTCTTGGCAGTCTGCAAGTTTACCCGGCAGACCAGCTAAATCCATCACACCTTTACGACGAGTCATTTCACGTGCTTTACGTGCAGCTTCACGCGCGCGCGCCGCATCAACGATTTTGTTTACAACGGTTTTTGCATCACCAGGGTTTTCAAGCAAGAACTCGGTGAGCTTTTCCGCCATCATTTGCTCAACGGCACCTTTCACTTCACTTGAAACAAGCTTATCTTTGGTTTGTGAAGAAAACTTAGGATCAGGAACTTTAACACTAACTACAGCTGTTAAACCTTCACGGGCATCATCACCAGTAGCATTCGTTTTATGCTTCTTGTTAAATCCCTCTTTTTCCATATAAGTGTTTAGTGTACGTGTTAATGCTGCACGGAAACCAGCTAAGTGAGTACCACCATCACGTTGTGGAATGTTGTTCGTAAAGCAGTATATATTTTCTTGGAAACCATCATTCCACTGCATCGACACTTCAACACTAATGCCGTCTTCACGCTCAGTCGAAAAGTGAAAAACACTTTGATGAACTGGTGTCTTTTTGCGGTTGAGGTATTCAACAAAGGCTTGAATACCCCCTTCATATTTGAAGTGGTCTTGCTTGTTCTCTTCACGCTCATCGCTAAGAATGATACTCACACCTGAGTTTAAGAATGAGAGTTCACGTAGACGTTTTGCAAGGATATCATAGTGGAAGTTTGTGTCAGAGAATGTCTCAGCACTTGGCCAAAATCTCAGTTCAGTACCTGTAGTTTCAGCTTCACCAATAATACCTAGGGGCGCATCAGGAACACCCATGGTGTATTTTTGTTGGTGCACTTTGCCATCGCGGCGAATTGTTAATTGTAGTTTTTCAGAAAGTGCATTTACAACCGATACACCTACACCATGCAAACCGCCCGATACTTTATATGAGTTATCATCAAATTTACCACCAGCGTGTAGTACTGTCATGATAACTTCTGCTGCTGATACCCCTTCTTCTTCATGTATTGAAGTTGGGATACCACGGCCATTATCTCTAACAGACACGGAGCCATCAGTATGAATTGTTACGAAAATATCGTCACAATATCCTGCTAGTGCTTCGTCGATTGAGTTATCAACGACCTCAAACACCATGTGATGCAAACCAGTGCCATCATCTGTGTCACCGATATACATTCCCGGACGCTTTCTTACAGCATCCAATCCTTTAAGTACTTTAATACTCGACGAATCGTAATTTTCCGACATGGTTTCTTCCAATTATTTTGTTATTAAGCTGCCATGTTCCACGTGGAACATTTTAATTTCACGTTCCATAGGTTCAATAACGGCGGCAATACTTTCTGGAGTAATTGCAGTAATAAACAGTTGAGACTGGCATTGTGCGAGTAAACGCGATACCGCCCCCTTAGTCTCATCACTGAGCTCCGAAGGTAAATCATCAATAAGCAATACAGATTGCTTATTACTCTCTTGGTCAATCAAACTATTCTGCATAACTTTTAAAGCATACAGCAGCAGCTTTAACTGTCCCCGAGAGAAAATATGTTCCACACTGTGCCCTTGAGTATAAAAGTTAAAGTCCGCCTTGTGCGGCCCTTTACTTGTATAGCCAAGTTTTATGTCACGCTCTAATTGATTGGCAAGTACTTCTGCCAGTTCTCCCTTCCAGCCCGCTTGAAAGCGAATTTCAAGGCCTTTAAAGATAGGGCTTATATCCCCTATCTTATCAAAAAAATGCGCCTGAAACCTACTTATATACGCTTCTCTTAGTATATTTATTTGTTCAGCAAGTCGAACAAATTCTTTATCCCAATAGCTTAATTGGGACTGAAAATCTCTGGGCTTGGTCTTAAGAAGTGCATTTCGTTGTTTGAGTACTTGGTTAAACATCTTCCAAGCAGAATAAAACTGGTGTTCCACGTGGAACACCCCTAGATCAAGAAACTTTCTTCGCTCTTTTGGCCCACCAAAAAACAACTCATAACTTTCTGGAGTTATCACTTGAACAGGCAGCACTTGGGCGAGTTCAGCAACTTTCCGACTTGCTTGCCCTTGGATTCTCAACTTAGTTTCGCCACTCATGTATTTACTAATACCAAGAGGTATAGACAAGTTATGTAGTTGTTTTTTAGCATGTACAACGCAATGAGAAGCCTCATGCTTGATCATTAACTTTTGTAAGTTAGTACGAAAAGATTTACCGCTGGAGAGAAAATAGACGGCTTCAAGCAAGCTTGTTTTACCGCTGCCATTTTCACCAAGAATGATGTTAACGGCATGACTAGGTGAAAGTGTTATAGCCTCAATGTTGCGAAACGTATTGAGGCTGAGATGAGTTAAACTCATATATCTATAGGCGCATCGGCATGACTACATACATTGCATTTTCATCGCCAACCGCTTCAATGAGCGCACTGCTATTCGCATCAGATAATGTAAATTGGACATCTTCCGATTTGATAGTATTCAATACATCTAGCAGGTAAGACACATTGAAGCCAACCTCTAGATCATCACCCTGATAGCCTACCTCTACAACCTCTTCCGCTTGCTCTTGCTCTGGGTTGTTAGCACTGATCTTCAAATGTCCATTGGTTAGATTTAATCGAACTCCACGGAATTTCTCATTGGATAAAATAGAAACACGTTGAAATGCACTACGTAGCCAATCACGATTTGCCGTAACTAGCTTGTCTCCACCACGTGGTAAAACTCGACGATAATCAGGAAAGCGTCCGTCCACCAGCTTACTGGTAAAAGTGAACTCACTATCGATAATACGCACATGATTAGCACCAAACTGAATAGTAACGGCATTATCATCCGCTGGTAACAAGCGCATTATCTCTTGCACGCCCTTTCTCGGAATAATTAGCTGTCGTTGTGTATTTAACGATTCTGGTAGCGTTTGTTGCGCAATAGCCAAGCGGTGGCCATCTGTTGCCACTGTTTTTATTTCATTATTATCGACTTCGAAGGACATGCCATTTAGGTAATAGCGCACATCTTGATTAGCCATAGAGAAATGCGTTGCTTCAAGGAGTTTTCGAAGCTCTAAGCGTGTAACCGTAAACTCAACTTCGCCATCCCATTCTTCAAGATTAGGGAAGTCTTCTGCAGCCAGCGTTGTCAGAGAGAATCGGCTTTGACCGCTCGTTAATAACAACTGATGCTCTTGGGCGCTTAACACTAAATCAGAGTTATCCGGCAAGCTCTTACAGATGTCTAACAGCTTTTTCGCAGGCAGCGTGATCTTAGCATCTGGAACACTGTTTTCTAAAGTCACTGACGCAACTAGCTCTATCTCTAAATCTGTTCCTGTCATATATAGCGCACCACTTTTTACTTCAAGTAATACATTAGACAGAATAGGCAGTGTATGCTTGCGCTCAATGGCGCCAGAAACCTGCACGAGTGGTTTTAAAAATAGTTCTCTTGGAATAGTTATTTGCATCATTTAACCCTTAAGAAGACAGCGTTCTAATTAAGTTTTGATAATCTTCTTTAACTTCATGGCTTTCGTCACGAAGCTCTTTTACTTTTCTGCACGCGTGCAACACGGTGGTATGGTCTCGGCCACCAAACGCATCACCAATTTCAGGTAAGCTATGGTTAGTCAGTTCTTTAGACAACGCCATAGCAACTTGTCTTGGTCTTGCAACTGAACGGCTGCGACGTTTAGACAATAAATCAGAAACACGAATACGATAATACTCTGCAACTGTGCGCTGAATATTATCAATGGTGACTAGTTTATCTTGCAGCGCTAATAGGTCACGTAGCGCTTCTTTTACAAAATCGATAGAAATTGGTCGACCTGTAAAATTGGCATTTGCGATCACACGGTTTAACGCCCCCTCCAGCTCTCGAACATTTGAGCGAAGTTTTTTAGCGATAAAAAAAGCAACTTCATGTGGTAAATTGATATTACTCTGCTGCGCTTTTTTCATCAAAATAGCAACTCGAGTTTCAAGTTCTGGTGGCTCTATCGCAATTGTTAATCCCCAACCAAAACGAGATTTTAATCTATCTTCTACCCCTTCAATTTCTTTGGGGTAACGGTCAGAAGTTAAAATAATTTGCTGATTACCTTCAAGCAAAGCATTAAACGTATGGAAGAACTCTTCTTGTGAACGTTCTTTATTTGCAAAAAATTGAATGTCGTCGATCATGAGTGCATCAACGCTACGATAGTAGCGTTTAAACTCTTCTATCGCATTATTTTGCAATGCTTTAACCATATCCTGAACAAACCTTTCAGAGTGCATATACACAATTTTTGCATCTGGTTTTTGCTCGATAATACCATTCCCAACGGCGTGCAATAAGTGCGTTTTACCCAAGCCTGTACCACCATAAATAAATACTGGGTTAAAAGCAGATCCTGGATTATCGGCAACTTGAGTTGCAGCAGCCTTGGCTAGTTGGTTGGACTTACCTTCAACAAAATTATCGAAGGTATAGTTTTCTTTAATATTGGACTTATGTGCTGATTTAGGTGCCGGCTCCACTTTCTCAGCAACTCTAGTTTGTCCGCCTTGTGAGGCTGTAGTCTGCTCTGGAGCATGACCAACTGTCGGTGCCCTTTCTTGCGCAGTATTTGGTTGCGCCGCCAATACCGGCTTACTACCAACATCAAAGCGTAATTCTGGCGCTTCATCACCACAAATTTCAATGAGTAGCTCATTAATACGATGGAGATACTTTTCTCGCACCCAATCTAATACAAAACGATTTGGCGCATAGATAGTTAGCGTATCATCAGTACTTTCTGCCTGTAGCGGTCTTACCCACATACTAAATTGCTGAGATGGCAATTCATCCTGCAAAACATATAAACAACTTTGCCAAACCGACAGATACACTCTGAACTCCAATAGGTTTTGATTCCCGGGAATAAAAAACAGACGTTTTAGATCAACTGAACAGTTAGATCTAAACGATGATCGCCGGAAATACTTATTTATAATTACAAAATCACTGGTGGAAGCGGGGTATTATGAAGTGATCTTATCCACAAGTTCAATATTGACTTTTTGAAAAAGTAAGATCTCATCAAAATAAAAAATCAAACACATGATTTTAAAAGATTTTTATTTTTTACCCACAAGTAAGATCATAGCAAAAAAACCACCAGATCTCACCCCAAAATTAAGATCAAATTTAGTTTTCCAGAGCTTTTCCTATTCTTACTAAATGCTATAATGCCGCCCGTCGGATCAGATCTATGCAGATCGATTTCGTATTGATCCTACTTTATATGGATCATCTATGTGTGTTCGATACTGCTGCTCAGTTTGTTCTATATATAAAGCAACAAAACGCTTGCTGTGGAATATTTAGCCACACAGAGCAGATTTTGATTGACTTTAGACGTACTCAGCTTTAATATCTCGCGCTCGCAATGGCACCTGTGCCAGGATCGCGACCTGCATAGGATGTTTTAACTTTTAACCGATCGGATGGAATTGTTATGAAAAGAACTTTTCAACCTAGCGTACTTAAGCGCAAGCGTACTCACGGTTTCCGTGCTCGCATGGCGACTAAGAACGGTCGTAAAGTATTAGCACGTCGTCGTGCTAAAGGCCGTAAAGTACTTTCTGCTTAATATTTAGTGGAAGACTTTAGCTTTAGCAGGGAGTTACGTCTGTTAACTCCCTCGCATTACTCCCGCATATTTCAAGAGCCAGCTCGCGCTGCTACACCTTATTTTACTCTACTTGCAAAACCAAATGATGTTGGTCATCCCAGGCTCGGTTTAACAGTTGCTAAAAAGCGCTGTAAAAAAGCGTGTCAACGAAATCGCATTAAACGTCTTGCCAGAGAAAGCTTTCGTCTAAATCGTCATAAACTGGATAACATCGATATTGTGTTGATGGTCAAGACCGGTGTTGATGAGCAATCTAATGAAGAGCTAACAAAACAGCTAACTAAGATGTGGCGTAAAATAAATGAACGTTGTAAACCAGGAGCACCAAAGCCTGCTTTTAAGCCAAGACAGCAAAAGCGTTCAAAAAAACCTCAAGGGAACGCGAAAAAGCAATAATCCGCTTTTCGCATTTCTTTTTAAGCCGCATTTACCCTTGCCAACGTAGTAATTTTACCTCAATTAAGGTAAGGTTAGCTCACCTTTTAATCAGCTATATCAATGGAAAAATAGTCTGTTTTTTCCCACTTGGGTTGAAGCAGTAAATTGAGGAAATTGATATCTACAATGCCATGAATTCAACTTCAGGGCATGGCAAAATCAGGCGTCAGTTCAAATTAGTGAGTTCGCTACCCAAGCATCTCCTTATTTTACTGATACGAGGTTATCAACAATGGATCAGTCCCCTACTTGGACCTCATTGTCGATTTAATCCAACCTGTTCGAGCTATGCAATTCAAGCAATTAATTTACATGGAATTGCAAAAGGGAGTTGGTTAGCGGTTAAACGCATATTAAAATGTCACCCTTTGAGCGCAGGTGGAGATGATCCTGTACCTGTGAAGTCAACTAAAGTTAAACAACACGAGAAATAAGAGCTGTTATGGAATCGCAACGCACGTTTTTATTTATCGGTTTGTTGCTTGTTTCGTTCCTATTGTTCCAAGAGTGGACACAAGAACAAAACCAGCCTCAAACTGGTACCAGTGCCGCCGCACATCAAGTGGCGAACTCAACCCCAACAGAAGATCAAACTGATGTTCCAGCGTCTAGCCAATCCGATGTGCCTGTTGTGGCAACTCAGGCGACACGTTCTGTTATTAGTATTACTACCGATGTACTTGCGGTAAAAGTTGATACTAAAGGCGGCGACATCGTTGAAGCTAAATTACTCCAACATGCAGAAACCCATGGCAGCGATCAGCCTTACCTGTTACTTGGTGAATTTGATGCTAAGCAGTATATTTCACAAAGTGGCTTAATTGGTTTAAACGGCCCTGACGCGAATAAATCAGGCCGCCCAGTGTACAAGTCAACTCAAACTCACTATGAGTTAGCAGGCGATACATTACGCGTACCTCTTACTTTTACTGATGAAAAAGGCGTACAGTACACCAAAACCTATATCTTCAATGCTGGTAAATATGACGTTGGCCTAGAGTATCATGTCAACAATACCACGGCAGATCCCGTACAAGTGCAGCTTTACACACAAATCAAGCGTACTCGTCAGGATAAAGGCAGCATGGTTGACCAAACTTACCTTGGTGCAGCCTATGGTACAGCGGAAGAGCCTTACGAGAAATACAGCTTCTCAGATATGGCTGAAGCAAACCTTAATAAAAATACCCAAGGTGGTTATGTCGCATTTCTACAGCACTACTTTGTAAGCGCTTGGGTTCCTGATCAGCAAACCAATAATACTGTGTACACAACACTAAGAAACGGTAACGGCATTATTGGCATGAAGAGTGAACCGACCAATGTTCAAGCAAATACCGCTGCAACGATTACAGCAACGTATTATATGGGACCTAAAGACACAGAGGCGCTAGAGGCTATTCAAGAAGACTTAGACCTAACTGTAGACTACGGCTGGTTATGGTTTATCTCACAGCCATTACTCACACTACTTAAGTTCCTTTATGGTATTTTGGGTAACTGGGGTCTGGCTATTATCGCGATTACATTGATTGTAAAAACCGCTTTGTATCCACTGACCAAAGCACAATACACTTCAATGGCTAAAATGCGCATGCTGCAACCAAAAATGCAGGCATTAAAAGAGCGTTATGGCGATGACCGTCAGAAGTTCGGTCAAGCGATGATGGAGATGTACCGTAAGGAAAAAGTAAACCCTATGGGTGGCTGCTTCCCATTATTACTACAAATGCCAATCTTCCTTGCGCTGTTTTACGTTTTCCTTGAGTCAACAGAGTTACGTCATGCTGAATTTGTCTTATGGCTAACTGACTTATCTGCAATGGACCCTTACTATGTACTACCTGTGCTATTTGGCGCAAGTATGTTCCTTACTCAAAAGTTACAGCCAATGACTGTGACTGATCCAATGCAGCAAAAGATGATGACTTACATGCCAGTTGTGTTCTCTATCTTCTTTATCTGGTTCCCATCAGGTCTAGTACTTTACTGGTTGGTTTCAAACCTTATCTCTATCGCGCAGATGCTAATTATCTACCGTGGTATGGAGAAAAAAGGCATGAAAGTACGCGGTTAATTCCCCGTATTCAGAAAAAACGGCTCTCTAATGAGCCGTTTTTTATGTCTAAAAAACAATAACTTGATAATATTTTATGGTAATTTTATGCTAATTTGATAGGTCAGATAGACACTATCCGTCATGCTCATTTGCAAATACAGCACGCAAAGAGAAGACGATGTTTGAATCAACGTTACTACAGGCACTTTCTAGTGCGGAAACAAGCTGGTGGTTAATCCCCCTCGCCTTGCTAATAGGTGTTCTCACCAGTTTTACTCCCTGTGTCTATCCTATCTTACCTATTACTGTTGCTACGTTGAGTCAGCAACGTCATATCCGCCTTGCACCTATGTTGTACGCTATTGGCTTTGCAGCTGTCTATGCAGCACTTGGGTTCGTAGCCGCACTCACAGGTAGCTTTTTCGGCCAAATTGCCACGAACCCTTGGGTGCTACTGATTTTTGCAAATCTGCTACTTTACTTTGCAGCAGTATCAAAAGGGTTACTCCCCTTGCCTGCATTCTCCACAGCCTTCAGTAATACAGCCTCTGCTCCGCTACTCATGGGCATGGCCAGCGCCTTTGTTGCAGCACCTTGCACATCACCTGTGCTGGGCGGTCTATTATTGTTCGTGGCCAATGCTCAGCAGCCCTTATTGGGCGGTATGTTGCTATTTAGTTTTGCCCTAGGAATGAGCACCTTGCTGTTGCTTGCTGGGTTTAGCACACGATTTTTAGATAAGTTGCCAAAATCAGGGGCATGGCTTAATCACATCACCACAGTCACAGCACTACTCTTAGTCGCAATGGCGCAATATTTTCTTATTCAAGCTGGCAAAAGCTGGCTATAACAGTGAAGGAACTACCATGAACAGAGTCATTTTTTATTTGCTACTCACTTTATTGAGCACCACATCGACGGCTAAGGAATACCCCATACTGAATGCTAGTACACTGACCAACAATGTGATTACAAGCAAAGGGAAGATCACTTATTTAAAATTTTGGGCAACTTGGTGCGCTTACTGTATTGAGGAGATGCCGCTACTTGAACAAAGCTACCAACAAGCCAATGACCACTATCAGGTTATCGCCATTAATATCGGCTTCAATCAGTCAGAAAAAGGTATCAAAGCCTATCTTGATAAACATAATTATCAATTTCCAACGGTATTTGATGAAAGCGGTAAGATAACCCAACAGTTTCAAGTATTAGGTACACCGCAGCACATCTTAATTGATGAAAACGGTAAAGAAATTTATCGCAGTGCACTATTTACCGATGAGCTACAGCAGCACCTAAACACACTACAAGGAGTAAACTAATGTCACTAATCAAATTACTACTTGTGCACATTACCATCTATTTAAGTATGTCTGCGCAGGCGAGCACACAAGAGTATATCTTTATCAATATTTGGGATGAGTATGTGCAGCCAACCTCATTACCCGCACCATCAGCTCCGAGAGTTATGTTGCAGCCAGATATCAATATTGATGATGCAAGTCTAGAGCAGTTTAAAGCAGCTTACCCTAGTTACGGTAATATCAAAATTGATAAGCAAAACCAGTTAATGCTGCAGTTTTCAGTGAGGCAAACCCCCATGCGCATACTCGTTGAAAACGGTAAAGTTATCCAACGAGAGCAATTGTCTACGGCAACCGTTGCCAGCAAAGAAGAACAGACAAACACCCCTTTAAAAACATTAGCCGGTACGCCTTTCTCTATTGAAACAGTTAATAGCCAATACCGAGTGCTATTTTTCAGTGATAGCTTATGTCCATTTCAACATATTCCAGCATGCGAAATGAAGATTGACATGAATAATCACCTCGCAGCAGTCAGCGATTATCCCGTGCTAACGATAATTAAGCCATTTTACGTCGACGAGCAAAGTGCTTATGCCTATCAAAAGCGCTTTAATATCAAACACGATATTGTGTTCGATCACCACAATGAGGTATTCAGTACTTTTGATGTACGAGAATTACCTTATTGGTTGGTACAAGACAAACAGGGCAAAGTGGTATATCGCGGTAATCAACCACCGAGCCTAGACTAATTCCCTGTCGCAGCCAGCTTGAGCGAAGACTGGCTGCTCAACAAGATTGTAAATTTAGGGAGATCTCGAGCTAATTTATCGTCCATTTACTTTGACAATATACGCTATACGGCGCATCAATAAGCTCAGCAATAAAGCGTTTATCGATGCGGCTTTGCTGTCGTAACTGCTGCAACTGCAACTGTAATAATTGACTATTTTCAAGCTCAGTGAGTTTATCTGAAAAGTCTTGCTGTAACGCTTCCTCTTTCGCCATATCAGCGGCTACAGCACCATAAAGTAGCAAAAGATGCGAGCTGGGGTGTTGCTGTGAACTAATAATATCAAGTGCTTGTTGTGGCTCATCATTTAAAAGATGTATATACATTTGAGTATAAAGCGCATAGGTTTCAACCTCCTGTAGTTGTAGTGTTTGATACGCTTGCATAGCCTCCAATGAAAGTTGCTCGGCAGACTCAAGCTCTCCTGCTTTAATCAATGTCCAACTGAGTAATAACTTAACGTTCGCCTGCGTCACGACAGATGTATCATTACTTTTGAGCAATGTTTGGTATTGTAAAATTGCGCTTTGCATTGCTTCTTCATCACCCGTTTGCAGTGCAATATCCATTTGCGCCATGCCTATCAGTAATTGCTGCTGTTCATAACTAGGGGCAAAACGTGGTTCGGGTGTAATTTGCTTTAGGTAATCAAGCGCTTTTTCCCCTTGATGAAGCTGAATATAGAAAAACCCCAAGTAAGTTAGTACTTGCATTTCTAGATGGTGATAGCCGCCCTGTTGCGCCAATTCTAACGCGTTTAATAAGCTTGGTTCACTCTCACTAACAGGCACTAAATAGTTTTGTCCGTAAGCAAATAATGCCTTAATTAAGCTTAATTTTTGTGCCGTTTGCTGATAGTAAGTGATCGCTTGAGCAAGGACTGGCTTACTTTTTTCTAAGTTGAGTAAAGTCTTTTCTATTGGCCCTGCTGCGGGTGGATTAGCTAAATAAAAGCTGCGCTGCGCTTCGCTGTAGGCAAAAGAGCGACTCCCCACCAAAACATGCGCTGAATTCATTGCTTGTTTATATTCATCCCAACGCTGAAGGCTCCAATAGGCGTCCGCCTGAAGTTGATAAGCAGATGCTATTAATTCAACCTGTTGACTTTGCTGTGCCACATCCAATGCCAATTTCGCTTGTTGCAAGGCCTGCTGCGCTTGTCCTGTTGCTTTTAAAAACTCGCCATAATACAAGTGATAGCGAGCCTGCGTCGCGATAGATGCTGTGCTCAGTGAGATATGCTCAAACTGCTTATGTGCAGACTGTATGTCCCCAAGCCACCAGCAAATTTGTGCAAGCTCAAGCTGACTTTCTATATGATCTGGCATTTGCATAACCGCCGCTTCAAAGTATGCTTTAGCTAGCTTTGGACCTTGCTCATTTAACGCTTGGACACCGCGATAATAGTCACGCATGCCACGATTAAAAGGAGCCATATCTATCGCTTCAGTTTTAAGTGCTAGTTGTGTTATGACTTGCATTGCAATAGCTGTAAAGTTTTCATCTAGCTGTTCGACTATCAGCTCGGTGCGCTCGCTTGCTAAACTAGCCGTTAATAGAAATCGTTGTTGTAACGGTTTAAGAGAAAGCGTGAGCTTTTTAGTTTTATCACTGTCAGAAAGCTCTGGATACTGGCTTTTGGGTACTAAGTGATAACTAGATTGCAGCTGTTGCCGCAGTGCGGCTTCCAACGCATACCCCCACCACGCATTTGCTTGTACACCCGTTTCATTAGCCATAGGTGGGATAATAAGTGTCGGCAATGTGACACTAGCCTTGCTTGAAACCGGCTTTGGTGCAGATAAAAAATATAAGCTGACTGTACTAACAATCGCTGTTAAGCCAACCGCAGTGAGCAATATTGTGGCTTTCTTCCCTAGCTTAGTAACATGTGAAATTAGGCTTTTTGAATGCGGCTGTTCAACAGGACAAATCCACAAATACCCTTGCTGTGGGATAGTTTTGATAAACGTTGGATTTTGGGGACTGTCGCTCAGTGCTTGCCTGAGCTCTGTAATGCTTTGAGTGAGTGCGGTTTCTCTAAACTCGCCATGTTGCCAGAGGCTGCTAAGTAATGTTTCACGTGCAACAACTTGATTTGGATGCGTTAAAAAATATGCCAATAGCTGTGCAACCTTTGGCCGCAATGGAACTTGCACAGCATCACGATATAAGCACAATGTCATTGGATCAAAGCGAAAATGTAAGAAGTACAACACGGTGTTTATTTCCCTTATACAAACCTATTACCAGAAGTATCCAGTAAGTATTGTACCTATACTATAACTAACAAACACGACTAATCCTAAGCAAAGTCATCTAACTGCTAAAATGAAGTTAAGCCAACCTTTCCAACTTGATTGTTGCCAACACCAGGTCAAATCCATATCGCTCAATTATCGCTTGAACCACGAAGCGACAAGTCAAACGCTATAGCCACAGTACACTCCGAAGAACAAAAACAAAATCGCAAGGGAACCAACACTTGTAGATATTATCTAGCAGCTATACCTGAGATATATCAATTGCTGTACAATTATGTCTATTAACCAGACAGTCTAAAGAGTCATCATGATTGCACAAGACACCATAGCAGCACAGGCTACCGCTCCGGGTCGCGGTGGCGTTGGTATTATTCGCGTATCAGGTAGTAAAGCCAAAGCGGTCGCCGAGCAAATCTTAGGTAAATGCCCAAAAACTCGCTATGCCGAATACCTGCCATTCAATACCTTAGCAGGTGAACAGCTTGACCAAGGCATTGCGCTGTTCTTTCAAGGACCAAACTCATTCACAGGAGAAGATGTGCTTGAGCTACAAGGCCACGGTGGTCCGGTTGTCCTTGATATGCTGCTAAAGGAGATAAGCCAAATCGAGCAAGTGCGCTTGGCAAAGCCTGGTGAGTTCTCAGAACGTGCTTTTATGAACGACAAGCTAGACTTAACGCAAGCAGAAGCCATCGCAGACTTGATCAATGCCACCAGCGAGCAAGCTGCAAAAAGTGCGCTACATTCGCTCCAAGGTGACTTCTCTAAACATATCAACGCATTAGTCGAAAAAGTAATTCACCTTCGTATGTATGTAGAGGCTGCAATTGATTTCCCCGATGAAGAAATTGATTTTCTATCAGACGGTAAAGTCGCAGGGGATCTTGAGAGCATTATTCAGCAACTCGCTGAAGTGCGTAAACAAGCCAAGCAAGGCAGTATTATGCGTGAAGGTATGCGCGTGGTGATTGCAGGTCGTCCTAACGCAGGTAAATCATCGCTACTCAATGCCTTAGCTGGCCGTGAAGCCGCGATTGTTACAGACATTGCAGGTACCACAAGGGATGTACTGCGTGAGCACATTCATATCGATGGTATGCCGCTTCATATTATCGACACTGCAGGACTTCGTGATAGTCCAGATAAAGTAGAACAGATAGGCATAGAGCGTGCTTGGGAAGAGATCCGTGGTGCCGATCATGTACTGTTTATGGTAGATGGCACAGAAACCCACGAAACCGATCCTGCGAAGATCTGGCCTGATTTTATTGAGCAACTACCGCAAGGTATGGAGATTACGGTGATCCGCAATAAAGTCGATTTGAGCGGTGAAGCCATTGGCACAACAACGAGTGATGGCCATACTCTTATTCGCCTGAGTGCCAAGGATATTCAAGGCATTGATTTATTGAGAGAACACCTAAAAGCCTGTATTGGATTCACAGGTGCAACTGAGGGTGGCTTTATGGCTCGTCGTCGTCATTTAGACGCCCTAGAACGCGCTGCTGAGCACCTAGAAATAGGCCAAACTCAGCTAGAGATGCACATTGCCGGTGAAATTCTGGCAGAAGAGCTGCGCCTTACCCAGCAATACCTCAATGAGATCACCGGCGAATTCACCTCAGATGATTTGCTAGGCAAAATCTTTAGTTCATTCTGTATTGGTAAATAACCTGACCTTCGGATAAATAATCCAAATATTTGAGTTGTCATACGCCCGATGTTCGGGCGTATGGTTACACACTAGCTAACCTGAGGTTTGGATAAGGAATGAGCTGAACTCAGGTTAGCTACAGTAATGGCTGACTGCTTCTTTTACCTTACGAGATTTGTCTTTTTTCAATGGAGCTAGCAATACTTCAGCATCTGCTTCTTGGCTTAATATTTCAGGAAGTTCAGCGCGGCGACCTGCGTGTAAGTAGCTCAAACTCTGTTTAAAACTGCCATATTGGCCACGGGCATGTGCCACAATAAACTCACGACACACATCAAAATGGCTGCGCTTAATACAAAACAGCACCAAGTGTTCAGGTTTAATGCCGATCTCAAATAACCAGGCAAGTAAAAATGCCATACCGGTCTCGGATGCTTCACCTTCATACTCATCGCTGGTTGATAGGTAAGTCTCAAAATCAATTTCATTGTGTGCCAGTTGATGTAACAACCAAGGTTGCTCCATTTGCGCTTCAATTAATTTAAAGCCGCGATAGTCATGATTGAGCAGCAGACGTACCAGTTTGTTGCGACGCTTAACATCTAGCATCCACACAAATTGACGCAGACTATACATGTGGTATTCATCGGCATCGATACGCATAAACTCGGTGAATATTTGCCCTTTGAACAGCGCAGCCATGGCGTCAAACTCTATTTCGTTATCTAGATAAGCCATCGTTTGTTCAACAATCTCATTGATACGATTGCACTGCACTTGAAGTTCAGCAACGCGCTTTACAATAGCAGCACGTTCAACCTGCTCTGAGAATACCAATAAGGGTCCCGATGGCAGTCTGTTTTCATACCAAGCAAGCGGCACCTCATGATCGGCCATCACAATCACGTAATTGTCTCCTTGCTGCTGCAACACAGTGCTGGCTTCCCAACTTCGACCATCAACATGACAAGGTTTATCATGTATTGAAAGGCTATCTGCCACAATGGTTTTATACAGCTTCTTTGGTAACTTTTCACCTTCACCGAAATACAGACAATCCTTACCTGACTCATGTGCCAGCGCATGCTCCCAAGAGTGCAGATTTAATTGCACAAAAATATCTATTGTACGGCGCAAGTCATGATCAAAGTCCACTGCAACTTCAGGATGTTTGAGTGATACATGATGTAAAAACTCAACTTTCGTGCGCTCATTAATATACGCAAGTCCCCGTTCCATGGCTTTGGCTTTTTTACGCCCCATGCTGCCAAACATACTGGTATCATCACTGACTATTTCGCTGTAAATCTCTATCCAATTTACGTAACGCCCGAAGTCATAACGTTGATAACTCATTTCATAGGCATTCAGAATACCGCTATCTATTCCAGCTTTAGTTAAGTGCTCATAGACATCAATCCCATCGAGTATATTGTTAAACTCTATATCCCAATGATCATCTGAATAAGCACGAAGCACATTGCGTGCAACCCTAACAGGCGCCAATGCAATAATAAATTGCCACAAACGATCTGCTTTATTTTGTAAGGGTAAAGGTAATTGCCGCAACCAAAATGCGGCTAAGGTAAAGCGCTGAAAGTCATCATCATGATCTTTAAAAAGCTGATAGCTGGGTTGCTGCTCACTAAATTTGTTTAAGTAAAGGTCGCCGAGACAGCACTCATCTCGATACAAGTGTGGCTGTACTAGTGCCAATATACTGGTCAAATCATCTTGCGGCGTGTCTGCAGTAAAGTGTTCGCAGATCCGCGCTATTTGCTCCTCAGATAATCCCAGATTTTCGGGGTTATAACGGTCTGACTTTTTATGACATTTTTTAATTATGTGCTGGGCAGCGAGTTGCCAAATATGATTATCGTTAAGATAAGTTACCAGTGCCTCTGTAATATCATCGCCAATACGCTGATTGTAATCACTGTGAAGGTGATAACTGGCCAGTGTCATTAAGCCCATATCCAATTGCGGCCACTGCTCTGGATGGCAAAGCGCACGAGATGAGCGAAAATGCTCGTCAACCAACTTTAGATGCTTGCGACACAGTAATTCATCGTGATTAGTAAAGTGGCGAAATATCGATTGAATATTTTTGGCTTTAGCACTTTCTACTGCGCTTTCAATATCAGATAAGGAGAGTTGAGTGTAGCGCTGATAATAGGCTTCTCTAGAAAGTAGCGCCTCATCACCTTCGGTAAGTGATGCCATCATATATTTACTAAACTCACGTTTGCCTAGAGCATGGTAAAATACGTCAATCACGCGCAAGTATTGCTGAGCACGAGCTTGTAGTAAGTTAGTTTCTGTATCTTTGCGTACCGTAAGCGTCAATACCAAACCATTTGGTTGTGTACATTCAACTTCTTCACTGAAGTGATCAGTCAGTAGATCGCCCCGTACAAGATTGAGCACCGATTTCAACTCGTTGGCTATGCCTTGGTTGTTGTGCTCGAAACTAACCAATTGATCAACAAAATGCTCAGCCATATCACTGGCATGCACTTTTGCTAATTCAAATACATCTACTTCACAGAGTGTTTCTAACACGGTGTGTGGCTCACCACTTTCAATATAGCGCCACAATGACTCACCTTGTGGCATAGCTAGCACTAAGGGCTTCAATAAATTGCTACCATAGTTAAGCTCATATTTTCTCTCGTCTCTGGCGAGATAGGCGCGATAGTTTGCACGCGCAGTAATAGCACTTTGTGCTATTTTAACGAGCGGCCCTACAACCTGTGATTGGACTTTTTGCTGTAAATCATACGCTTCATTTTCGAGCGTATTGCCAAAAAACGGCATTGCCATAAAGCTATCTTTGGCTTCTTCATCGTCATAAAAACAGGTATGAGGGAATAGCGATTGGTATAGAGACACGACGGGTTGATAAGCACTTAAGTCTTCTTCTTCACCTTCATCGCACATAGTATCGATACGCTCAAGTAATGCAGGTTCAGCTTTGAAACGTGCAATAACTAACGCTTTAAACGGTTCATAGAACTCCGGGTGCTGGCATAAATATTCCCCCAGAGGCTGGTGACTACAATCATCACTATATTGATCATTTTGGAACATACCAGATCTAAAGCTATCGTTGTCACACCATATAAATGCTTTGATTATTTCATTGTGCCAGCCATGCTCATGAAGTAACGAACTTAAATAGCTTTCGTAACCGCAGGCATGTTCATCATCCCAATAAGGCACAAAAAACTGTGCAAGCAAGTAGGCATATCGTATATCTGTCTTTGCAAGCATATATAATGCTTCTACGCCAAATACCCGCATATCATCTAGCCACATTTCATCTGTATTGTTTTGGCGTCGACTATAAGCGACGATGGCTTTGGCAGTTTCTACAACAACCTCTTTAATTTCGGAATATTGCAGCGCAGCTGCAAACAGAATAACCTCAGAAATATAAGTTTCAGTATCATCATCTATCGGATGATTATAGTGGTGAGAGCCACCTTCTTGGCCTAAGTTTAATGCAGATTGTAGCAACTTAAGGTTGTTGCCGCTGTCTTGTGGTTGTAGGCGGCGATCACCGTCTTTTCCCCGTTGCTTAAATTCAATATCAAATTGACTATCGCTAAAAGCCCTATCCTCATCTAATAAAGCTTTATATTGTGTTAATGCTAATTTGATTTGTTGCGGGTCTTGAATATCCAGCGTGATAATCTGGTTTTTATCGAATTGATTCATGTCGTTATTTCTAATTGGATTTAACGTATAGCCGCACTAATCGGACTATAGAGTAGAAAAAATAATGAAGCACAGTTATGTAAACTGCGGTGATTTCAAGTAAATATTAAAAAGCAGCGGGTGTCGATTACGAGCTAGTATCGTCCTCTTGTAGCTCTTTTAACCTGTCGACGTCTATTTGGCAGTCCTGCTTTGCCTTTTTCTGTTGATCGGGTGTCATATCATCCCAATGAATATAACCACCATGTGTGTATGATGACTTGTATAAATAGTTAGCGAGCTTTTTGCTCACAGTACCAGAGATAAGTCCTGTTACTGAACCATGTTTATCGGCGGCCCATAGTGCAACACGTTTAAATTCCAGCTCTCCAGAAGCGCTAATGCGAAATGAATACCAATCTTTAGCGGCACTGATGCGCAGTTTCTTCTCCATGCTTTACCTTTTAATGTTCCTTAAAGTCGAAAGCATTATTTCCAATCTTAATCATGAGGTCAATACAACATATAAAATTAAGTCTTTGAATTATATTAATAAAAAGTAAAGTATAAGGTAATATCGTTGGCAACAACACATATGCCAACGATATTAAATCTATGTATTAGATGGGCTTAACAGGGTGTAGTACCGAAGATTCAGGTCTAACAGGGTGTAATACTGAAGACTCAGGTCTCACTGGGTGCAGTACTGAAGATTCAGGTCTAACAGGATGTAAAACAGACGACGCTGGGTCTAATGGATCCAAAACACCACTACCACCAGAAATACTAGATAGCACACTTTTTTCAATTAATTTTTTCATGTTTTTTCCTTAACTTTACGGTTATGTAACGGCTAGTAATAAGCACCTTGTGTATATCGACCTATCTGGAATGAGAATAAATCGATAAAACATCTCATTGCCCAAGCAAAATCCAGTTTTGATGTAAAAGTAAAAACGTTTACCAAAGCAATCCTTGCTATTTTGTACAATTCATAATCAGTATTAACATCAAAGCGAATGGGATAACAAATAATGAGAAAATAAACAAAAAGTTTATTTATCAATGACATAAAATTTTATAAAAATACGGGAATTGTTGAAAACTTCTTCACATGTATGAAAATCATACATATTTTTCAAGTAAGCGACTCACCTTACTTTTTTGTGAAAATACGTATAAAAATGTTGAGTGCCGAATGTGGCCGGTTTGTTCTGACAAGAATATTTATGCTAAGTATTTAAACTTACGAGAAATAAAATGAATAAACGAACAATTTTTAAAGCCCTTCATCAAAACCCCAACCCCCTCTTTATTGCTAATTGTTGGGATCCTTTATCGGCACTTATTATTGAGCAAGCTGGTGGCCAAGCAGTTGCAACAACAAGTTGGGGCATGTCTAATCACCAAGGCTTTAAAGATGGAGAACAACTCACATTTGATCATGTGCTACAAATAGTCAGTGCCATTCTTAAGGTGATCACTATTCCCTTAAGCGTTGATATTGAGGCAGGCTACAGCGCGGATCAAAGTCAGATCATCAAGCATATTATTCAATTGGCAGATCTTGGTGTTGCAGGTATCAATATTGAAGACACGCCCAGTCATCAGAACGGTTTACGTGATATTCAAGCACACCAGTCATTACTATATGCTATCAGGCAAGCATTACGTGACGCTGGTTTTAAACACTTTTTTATCAATGCACGTTGCGATCTTTGCTTACAACCACAATGGAATGAAACAGCATTACTTAAACGTGCACTCGCTTATCAAGAAGCGGGTTGCGATGGCTTTTTTATTCCCGGTTTAACTGAACTTGTCACGATAAAGCGCCTGACTACTCTACTTTCGATTCCAGTTAACGTAATGTTGATGCCCGGACTAAGTGATAAACAGCAGCTCACAGAATTGGGCGTCAAACGTATCTCATCCGGAAATGCACTGAGCGATCACGTGATAGCGCAGCAGGAGTCAGTAACTAAAAGGATGCTTAAAGAAGCAACAGTTGACTTCTTATTTGAACACTCTGTCGGCATAACATGGCAGTCAAATTAAATTAATGGCTAGATCTCCCGGTTTTTTAGATTCTTTTATTATATGGATCTAACTATATAGATCTAAAAAAACCGATCAACTTCAACCATTTAGATCGTTATCCACAATCGCTAATCCACAACCTTACTGCTTGCATCCATAATAGCGATATCAACCACTTATTAATGCAAAACATCACCTAGGCTACGAACAGTTAAACTCAACTGGCTCATAGATTATCCACAAGTAAATCACCTACAAACCATAAGGAATATTTTATTTTCTTCTTTAAATTCATAGCCATAATTAAAAAACTAAAAAATCAAACAGAATTTGAGCAAAAAAAAATTCCCACAACGTAAGTGTTACTCTTTACATATTCACGTTAATCGCTAAGATGTCGCGCACTAGAAGCTTAGGTAAGGTAATAATGCAAACTTTAGATCTGATCGTTGGTAGTCAAATGGGGTCAGCAGAATATGTTGCAGAACAAGTAGTAGAGTCACTTGAATCCCATGGCATTGCAGTGAACCTACATGAGCAGCCAGAGCTTGAGGCATGTCAACAAACACTATGGCTGGTGGTCACATCAACCTATGGTGCTGGAGACTATCCTGAAAACCTATTGCCTTTTATATCAGCCCTAAACGATACAACAGATCTCCAAGGCCTGCGCTTTGCAGTGATAGGGATTGGCGACTCAAGTTATGACACCTTTAACTATGCAGCACTTAATCTTGCAGCCTTGTTAAAAGAGAAAGGAGCGACATTGCTGGTCGACGTGGAAAAGATCGATGTATTACAGCCTGATCTACCAGAAGATACCGCTATTGCTTGGCTACCTAAGTTTATCGACAGCATCGCTTAATGAGGCGATCATAAATACACAGAAGTTATACACAAATTTAGTCTATTTTAGATCGCATTGTGGATAACCTCTGATCTAACTGCAGATCTAAGGTTACTTATCCATTGGATAAAATAATCAAGATCTAAGCCTGTGAATAAAGTGCCAAGTTGATCAAAGGTTTTAAGCCTGTTGATCCGATCTAATTCACATCAATTGATCTAAGCTAAGCAGTTGGATCTAAAAAGGAATACAAAACTATTCACAGATCATAGGATCAGTAATAGTAAGATCAATAAAGATCTTTAAAAAGATCCTTATATATTTTAAGAGATCTCTTTTTTGCGCTGTCTAAAGTTTAACCATTTCACTTCTGGTTAATTCTAGGTAGAATACGCATCCTTTCTAAATTTGCTCGGTTGTTTTAAGTAGGATCCCGTAAATGATTTATCATGAACATTTTGATGTCATCGTTGTTGGTGGTGGACACGCAGGCACAGAAGCTGCACTCGCAGCAGCCCGAATGGGTATGAATACCTTATTGTTAACACACAATATGGATACCTTAGGCCAAATGTCATGTAACCCGGCAATTGGTGGAATTGGTAAAGGTCATTTAGTAAAAGAGATCGATGCACTTGGCGGTGCAATGGCCAAGGCTATCGACAAAGGTGGGATCCAGTTTAGAACATTAAATTCATCTAAAGGTCCAGCGGTACGGGCAACTCGCGCTCAAGCAGATCGCGCATTATATAAAGCCGCGATCCAAGATATTTTACAACACCAAGATAACTTAAAGATCTTCCAACAATCTTGTGATGATCTCATTGTTGAAGGGGATCAGGTCAAAGGTGTTGTGACACAGATGGGATTACGTTTTAGTGCTTCTTCTGTGGTGCTAACGGTTGGTACCTTCTTGGGTGGTCAGATCCATATTGGTTTAGAAAACTTTAAAGGCGGCCGTGCTGGCGATCCACCTTCTATTGCCCTAGCTGAACGTTTACGTGAAATGCCATTCCGCGTTGATCGTCTAAAAACGGGTACACCACCACGTATCGACGCACGAACGGTTGATTTTTCAGTGATGCAAGAACAACCAGGCGATACCCCTACTCCGGTTTTCTCATTTATGGGTAAAGTGTCTGATCATCCAAAACAGATCCCATGCTATATCACCTATACCAATGAAAAAACTCATGAAGTGATCCGCAATAATTTGCATCGCTCACCTATGTATGCTGGTGTGATTGAAGGTATAGGTCCACGTTACTGCCCTTCTATTGAAGATAAAATTGTACGTTTTGCTGATAAAGAAAAGCATCAGATATTTGTTGAGCCTGAGGGGCTAACTTCTTACGAGTTATATCCAAATGGTATTTCCACCAGCTTACCATTTGATATTCAGCTAGAGATCGTACGCTCGATCCAAGGTTTTGAAAATGCTCATATCTGCCGTCCTGGTTATGCAATAGAATATGATTTCTTCGATCCACGTGACCTTAAACAGTCACTAGAAACAAAGTTTATCAATGGCCTGTTCTTTGCTGGTCAAATCAATGGTACCACTGGTTATGAAGAAGCTGGTGCTCAGGGCCTGATCGCGGGTATGAACGCGGCACTTCAGGTTCAAGGTCGTGAAGCATGGACTCCTCGCCGTGATGAAGCTTATGCCGGTGTGCTGATTGATGACTTAGCAACATTAGGCACCAAAGAACCTTATCGTATGTTTACTTCCCGTGCAGAGTACCGCTTGTTATTACGTGAAGATAATGCAGATTTACGATTAACTGAAAAAGGCCGCGAGCTAGGTCTTGTTAATGATGAACGCTGGGCAGCTTACAATGAAAAGCTTGAAGTCATGGAACAAGAAGCACAGCGTTTACGCAACACTTGGATCCATAAAGATCATCCAGCACTTGATGCGGTAAACGAACTGCTGAAAAAGCCACTCGTACGCGAAGCCAGTCTAGAAGATTTAATCCGTCGCCCGGAAGTTAATTACCATGATCTCATGGCAATAGAAGGGCTAGGATCTGAGTTTGATAACATCCCTGCTCTTGAGCAAGTTGAGATCCAGACTAAGTACGCAGGCTACATTGCGCGTCAGCAGGATGAGATAAATAAACAGCTACGTCATGAAGAAACAGTATTGCCAGCGGATTTTGATTATAGCCAGGTAAGTGGCCTGTCAAATGAGGTTGTGGCAAAGCTAACTGATGCGCGTCCACAAACGATTGGCCAAGCTTCACGTATTTCTGGTATCACCCCTGCTGCTATTTCGCTATTATTAGTGTATCTGAAAAAGCAAGGGCTATTGCGTAAGTCGGCGTAATAGCAGTGGAACACTGTGTTATTAGAACAATTGAATGAATTACTCGCTGATACCTCAATCGAGATCAGCGAACAACAAAAGCAGCAGTTGGTCGACTATGTCCAACTGCTGGATAAATGGAATAAAGCTTACAATCTCACTTCCGTTCGAGACCCTAAAGAAATGATGGTGAAACACATCATGGATTCTTTAGTCGTCGCACCGCATTTAACAGGTAGCAATTATATTGATGTTGGCACAGGTCCTGGTTTACCTGGCATGGTGTTAGCGATTGCTAGACCGGACATCAATTTTGTTCTTCTTGATAGCCTTGGTAAAAGAGTCCGATTTTTAATGCAGGTAAAACATGGGCTTGGCATTGATAATGTCACCCCTGTGCAGTCTCGTGTTGAAGAATATCAACCAAGTGTTAAATTAGACGGTGTACTCAGCCGTGCTTTTGCATCACTACAAGATATGATCCAGTGGTGCTCGCATTTAATCGATGACCAAGGTGTATTCTTAGCGCTTAAGGGACAGTACCCTGCTGATGAGCTAGAAAAGCTACCAAACGGTGTGAGTTTATCGCGAGATATTAGCTTAGTGGTGCCTAAACTAGACGGTGAGCGCCATTTAATCATTCTTTCTAAAGATTAATTGTCGAGGACAATGTGGCAAGAATCATTGCAATAGCAAACCAAAAAGGTGGTGTTGGTAAAACAACCACTGCGGTGAATTTGGCCGCGTCCATGGCGGCGACAAAACGTAAAGTATTACTGATCGATCTCGATCCTCAAGGTAATGCAACGATGGGAAGCGGTGTCGATAAATATGGTGATGTGGCGACGGTGTATGATCTGTTGATCGAAGAGTCACCTATCGATCAAGTCATCTCAACTGAAACTAGCGGTGAGTATCATTTGATCGCAGCGAATGGCGATGTAACGGCAGCTGAAGTCAAACTAATGGAGTTATTTGCCCGTGAAGTTAGATTGCGCAATGCGTTAGAAACCGTCAAAGATAAATATGAATATATATTTATTGACTGCCCACCTTCTCTCAATATGCTCACGGTTAATGCGATGGCAGCAGCTGATGCGGTGTTAGTGCCTATGCAGTGTGAGTATTATGCACTTGAAGGGTTGACCGCCTTGATGGATACCATCACTCAATTGGGCAAATTGGTAAATCCTGGATTGCAAATTGAAGGTATTTTACGCACCATGTACGATCCGCGTAATCGCCTTGCAAACGATGTATCCGAACAGCTAAAGCAGCACTTTGGCGATAAAGTGTATCGTACTGTGATCCCACGGAATGTGCGCTTGGCGGAAGCACCAAGTTTTGGTGCTCCAGCGATGTATTATGATAGAGCATCCAGTGGTGCAAAAGCCTATCTTGCTCTTGCAGGGGAAATGCTAAGACGCAAAGAAAAGCAAGCAGCTGCGGTTGCCTAAGAGGATAAAAAGAACATGTCGGTTAAAAAACGAGGTTTAGGCCGAGGGTTGGATGCCCTTTTGAGTTCGGCGAAACCTAATCCAAGTGCATCTGCACCTGCTACGGCCGCTGAGCAGCCGGTGACTGCCGAAAGTGAACCTAGTGCAGAGCCAGTTATCGAGCAAGAGTTACAACGTTTACCCATAGAGTGGCTAGTGCCGGGTAAATACCAGCCGCGTAAAGATATGTCTGAACAGGCACTGGAAGAACTTGCCAGCTCAATTCGATCTCAGGGAATTTTGCAACCTATCGTGGTGCGTAAAGTGTCAGCTCAACAGTTCGAGATCATCGCCGGTGAGCGACGTTGGCGTGCTGCGCAGTTAGCCAAGCAAGACACAGTCCCTTGCTTAGTTAAAGATGTTCCTGATGAAGCCGCGGTTGCCATTGCATTGATCGAAAACATTCAGCGTGAAGATCTTAATGCGATGGAAGAGGCAATAGCACTTGATAGGTTATTAAATGAATTTGAGCTAACACATCAACAAGTGGCAGATGCTGTGGGTAAATCTCGTACCACAGTGACTAACTTACTGCGCTTAAACAATCTCAATGATGATGTAAAAATATTGTTAGAGCATGGTGATATTGAAATGGGTCACGCGCGTTGTTTGTTAGCACTCAGTGGTGAAGCCCAATCAGAAGCTGCTAGAACGGCTGTTGCTAAGGGGTTAACGGTTAGGGAAACCGAAAAACTGGTACGTACAATTCTAGAACCAGTTGAGGAAAAAGCTGTTAAGCAAAAAGATCCTGATGTGAAGCTATTGGAACAGCAACTACAGGAAAACCTGGGTGCAAAAGTTGAGATTAACTATAACCAAAAAGGCAAAGGTAAACTGGTTATCTCTTATGCGAGCTTAGATGAACTTGATGGTATCTTAGGGCGTATTAACCCTGAGATGAACGATGCCAATTAAGATTAAAATGTTGACTAAAAGCACTGCTATTTTTTGTGTTTGAGTCCAACTAGCTAAGCCCCCTAGCCTAACTGGTAATGTGGTGTTGAGTCAGACATCACATTACCGTCTTTACAGTTTATTGTGCAGCCCCAAACAACAGAGCTTCGCTGTAAAAGCAATCACCTTCGAAGTGCGACCAATCTACGTGCTCTTACTTAACAAAATATGACCTATTTTGAGTCCAAAAAACGTCACATTTCATCGCGTCAAGTTGCAAATTAAGCAGAAACAAGTATAATTTCGCCAGTTTTCATACCCTGATAAAATTTAACGTCATTAAGGTTAATATAAAGTGACTCATTCGTTAGCCCGTCCATATCGGCGAGCCGCATTAAAAGGTGTTTTGATTCAGGGTATCGTAGCATTAATTGCTGCAGTAATCGTTTTTATGGGTTGGGGAGTACAAGCCGGAGTTTCAGCATTAGCTGGCGGGGCTGTGTTAGTACTCCCTAATTTTGTATTTGCTGCTTATGCTTTTCGTTTTATGGGCGCGAGCAAAGCAAATCAAGTATATTCCTCGATAAAACGAGGAAATGGATTAAAATTTTTGCTAACTGTTGTGCTCTTTGCACTGATTTTTAAGCATTTTTCAGTAATGATGCTGCCATTCTTTGGTGTGTATATGCTCGTGATGCTAACACAATGGTTAGTCCTGATTTTTTTTAATCATTAACTTTTGGGATAAAACATGGCTGCAGAAGAAGTTACTCTATCAAGCCATATTCAGCACCACTTGACCAATGCCAAGATGTGCTCGACCGATGCCGGTCTTGCCTTCAACAAAGCATGTGCGGATAGTGGTTTCTGGACATGGCATGTAGATACCCTCGCATGGTCAATCGGTTTAGGTCTGATATTTTTATGGATCTTCCGAAGTGCCGCTAAAAAATCCACTATAGGTGTTCCTGGTAAATTCCAGTGCTTTATCGAAATGGTTGTTGAGTTCGTTGGTGCCAACGTTCGCGATACTTATCACGGTAACAGCAAGTTAGTTGCACCTTTGGCCCTAACGATTTTCGTTTGGGTATTCCTAATGAACTTGATGGACTTAGTTCCAGTTGACTTCCTACCTGCATTTGCCGGCTTTGTTGGTGAACAAGCATTTGGTATGGACTCACACGATGTATACATGAAGATTGTACCTACAACAGACTTAAATATGACTGCGGCACTGGCGCTAGGTGTGTTTATTCTGATGATCGGTTATTCAATTAAAATCAAAGGCATCGGTGGCTTTATTGCAGAATTAACATTGCACCCATTTAGCTCTAAGAACAAGCTAATGATGGCAATCTTAATTCCATTTAACTTGTTACTTGAGACAATCGCACTAGTGGCTAAGCCATTCTCACTAGCACTGCGTTTGTTTGGTAACTTGTACGCTGGTGAGATGATCTTCATCCTTATCGGTGCAATTGGTTTAATGCAGTTACCACTGCACTTCGTGTGGGCAGTATTCCACATTATGGTAATCGTACTGCAAGCATTTGTATTTATGATGCTAACTATCGTTTACCTCAGCATGGCTAGTACAGAAAGTCACTAATCAGCTGAATAATAAAGATTTTTTATACTTAAATTTAAACTTTAACTTTAATTTACTATTGAAACTTTGGAGATAAAAATGGAAATCGCAGTTGCTATTAAACTTATCGCTGTTGCACTACTAATCGGTTTTGGTGCTATCGGTACTGCACTAGGCTTCGGTAACATGGGTGGTAAGTTCCTAGAAGCATGTGCTCGTCAACCTGAGCTTGCGCCTTCACTACAAGTTAAAATGTTCATCCTAGCTGGTCTTATCGATGCCGTTGCAATGATCGGTGTAGGTATCGCTATGTACATGTTGTTCGCTCTTTAATATTGCAAAATACCTGAAACGAACAACTGTCAAGTAAGGAGGAGCGGTCGTGAACTTAAACGCCACTCTAATAGGTGAATTAATCGCATTTGTGGTCTTCGTATGGTTCTGTATGAAGTTCGTATGGCCACCACTAAATGGTGCGATTGAAGCTCGCCAAAAGAAAATCGAAGATGGTTTAGCAGCATCTGATGAAGCTGAAAAAGAACTTGAGCGCGTACGTGCACAAGGCGCTGAACAGCTCAAAGAAGCGAAAGCACAAGCGGCTGAAATCATCGAACAAGCTAAGAAGCGTGCTGCGCTAATTGTTGACGAAGAGACAACTCGTGGTCAGCAAGAGCGTGAAAAAATCATTGCTCAGGGACACTCTGAAATTGAGTCTGAGCGCAACCGTGTGAAAGAAGAGCTGCGTTCACAAGTCGCTGCACTTTCTATCGCAGGCGCTGAGAAGATTTTAGAACGTGAAATCAATCAAGCCACACACAGTGACATCGTTGAAAAACTTGTCGCTGAGCTTTAAGCAGGGGGTATGAGCATGTCTGAATTGACTACTATCGCTCGCCCATACGCTAAAGCGGCTTTTGAACTTGCCGTTGAAAAAGGCACAGTTGAAGCTTGGAATGAAATGCTGTTCTTCGCTGGTCAAGTTACCAGCGATGAGCAGGTTCAGGCACTACTAGGTAGCATTGCTACTGAAACACAGCAGTCTGAAATCATTATCAAGTTATGTGCTGAGCAACTCAACGAACAAGGTCAAAACCTTATCAAGCTGATGGCCGAAAATGAGCGTTTAGCTGCCATTCCAGCTGTTGCAGAATTGTTTGCTGAATTTAAAGCAGATTATGACAAAGAAATCGAAGTAGATGTGGTTTCGGCAACAGCGCTTGCGGATGATGCGCAAGCAAAATTGGTCGCGGCACTTGAGAAACGTTTCGCACGCAAAGTTAAGCTGAATTGTAGCATCGACGAAGCCATTGTAAGTGGCCTAGTGATTAAAGCCGGTGACACCGTAATTGACGGTTCTGTTCGCGGCAAGTTAGATCGTCTTGCGACGTCGCTACAATCGTAATTGGGAAAAAGAGCATGCAACTTAATTCCACAGAAATTTCTGCACTGATCAAGCAACGCATTGAACAGTTTGAAGTTGTAAGTGAAGCGCGTAACGAAGGTACTATCGTATCTGTTACCGACGGTATCATCCGCATCCACGGTCTTGCTGACTGTATGCAGGGTGAGATGATTGAGCTTCCTGGCAACCGTTATGCTATCGCACTAAACCTTGAGCGTGACTCAGTAGGTGCTGTAGTAATGGGTCCATACGCAGACCTTAAAGAAGGCGTAAAAGTTAAATCAACTGGTCGTATCCTTGAAGTACCAGTAGGCCGTGGTCTACTTGGTCGTGTTGTTAACACACTTGGTGAGCCAATCGACGGTAAAGGCGCTGTTGATAACGATGGTTTTGAACCAGTTGAAAAAATCGCACCTGGCGTAATCGAGCGTCAATCAGTAGATGAGCCAGTACAAACTGGTTATAAGTCTATCGATGCGATGATCCCAGTTGGTCGTGGTCAGCGTGAGCTTGTGATCGGTGACCGTCAGACTGGTAAAACAGCACTAGCAATCGATGCTATCATCAACCAAAAAGACACAGGCGTTAAGTGTGTGTACGTAGCGGTTGGTCAAAAAGCGTCAACAATTGCAAACGTAGTACGTAAACTAGAAGAGCACGGTGCACTTGAGAACACGATTGTTGTTGTTGCTTCGGCGTCAGAATCAGCAGCACTTCAGTTCCTAGCGCCATTCTCTGGTTGTACTATGGGTGAATACTTCCGTGACCGTGGTGAAGATGCACTAATCGTATATGATGATTTGTCTAAGCAAGCTGTTGCTTACCGTCAAATCTCACTACTACTTAAGCGTCCACCAGGCCGTGAAGCATACCCAGGTGACGTATTCTACCTTCACTCACGTCTTCTAGAGCGTGCGTCACGTGTAAACGCTGACTACGTTGAGAAGTTCACAAATGGTGAAGTTAAAGGTAAAACAGGTTCATTGACGGCATTGCCAATCATTGAAACTCAAGGTGGTGACGTTTCTGCATTCGTACCTACCAACGTTATCTCAATCACTGACGGTCAGATCTTCTTGGAAACTGACTTGTTCAACGCAGGTATCCGTCCAGCGGTTAACGCTGGTATCTCGGTATCTCGTGTAGGTGGTGCAGCGCAAACTAAAATCGTTAAGAAACTAGGTGGTGGTATCCGTCTAGCGCTAGCTCAGTACCGTGAACTAGCGGCGTTCTCTCAGTTCGCTTCTGACCTTGACGATGCAACTCGTGCACAGCTTGAACACGGTGAGCGTGTAACAGAGCTAATGAAGCAGAAACAGTACGCACCAATGTCTGTTGCTGATATGTCATTATCGCTATTTGCAGTAGAGAAAGGCTTCTTAAAAGGCATCGAAATCAACAAGATCCTTGATTTTGAAGCAAGCCTAATCGCATTTGCTAAGAGCGAGTACGCAGAGCTAATGGCTCAAATCAATGAAACTGGTAACTACAACGCCGAGATCGAAGCGCAGCTTAAAGAACTCCTAGAGAAGTTCAAATCTACGCAAACTTGGTAATGTGTTATTAAGGTGAGTAGGGAACTACTCACCGAGATTCGGAGAGAGAGTCATGGCCAGCGGAAAAGAGATAAAAAGCAAGATCGGGAGTATCAAGAATACTCAAAAGATCACCAGCGCAATGGAGATGGTTGCCGCTTCTAAAATGAAGAAGGCACAAGAACGCGTAGCGTCTAGTCGTCCATACGCTGAAAACTTACGCAAAGTGATCGGTCGTGTTGCTCAGGCTAATCTTGACTTCACTCACCCGTTCTTACAAGAACGCGAAGTGAAGCGAGTTGGTTACATTGTTATCTCTACAGACCGTGGTCTATGTGGTGGTTTGAACTCAAACGAGTTCAAAAAAGTAGTAAGAGACGCAAAAGCGTGGAAAGACAAAGGGGTTGAGGCAACGTTCGCAGCTCTAGGCAGCAAAGCTGCTGGTTTCTTTAAGCGTTTTGGCGGTGAGCTAGAAGCCAAGAAGACCGGGTTAGGAGATACGCCTTCAGTTCAGGATATTATTGGTCCTGTAAAAGTAATGCTTAAAGCATTTGAAGAAGGCAAAATTGACCGCTTATTCGTTGTGTACAACCAGTTTGTCAACACAATGAAACAAGAGCCTGTTATCGATCAGTTATTACCTTTGCCAAAAGCTGAAGAAGATGTATCAGCTCACGCTTGGGATTATCTATATGAGCCAAGCCCAGAGGCGATTTTAGAGACACTATTAGTGCGCTTTATTGAGTCTCAGGTCTACCAAGGTGTAGTTGAGAATGCTGCCTCTGAACAAGCTGCCCGTATGGTTGCGATGAAAGCCGCAACAGATAACGCAGGTGGCCTGATTGATGAGCTACAGCTGGTATACAACAAGGCACGTCAGGCCGCAATCACACAAGAAATTAGTGAGATTGTGAGCGGTTCGGCTGCCGTATAACGCTTCGGCAAAGTTTAATAAGAGGAATAGACATGAGTTTAGGTAAGGTCGTCCAAATTATCGGCGCCGTTGTGGACATCGAGTTTCCACAAGACAACGTGCCAGCCGTATATGACGCACTAAAAGTTACAGAAGGCGACTTAGCTGGTTTGACACTAGAAGTGCAACAGCAGCTAGGTGGCGGTGTGGTACGTGGTATCGCACTAGGTAGTACTGACGGTCTACGTCGTGGTACTCCAGTACAAGGTACAGCTGAGCCAATTAAGGTTCCAGTTGGTACAGCAACACTAGGTCGTATCATGAACGTACTTGGTGATGCAATTGATGAAGCAGGCCCTATTGGTGAAGAAGAGCGTTGGTCTATTCACCGTGCAGCACCATCATACGAAGATCAGAGCAACTCAGTTGAACTTCTAGAGACTGGTATCAAGGTTATCGACCTTGTATGTCCATTCGCTAAAGGTGGTAAAGTTGGTCTATTCGGTGGTGCGGGTGTAGGTAAAACCGTAAACATGATGGAACTTATCCGTAACATCGCAATCGAGCACAGCGGTTACTCAGTATTCGCAGGTGTTGGTGAGCGTACTCGTGAGGGTAATGACTTCTACCATGAGATGAACGACTCAAACGTACTAGACAAAGTATCGCTAGTATATGGTCAGATGAACGAGCCACCGGGTAACCGTCTACGTGTTGCACTAACTGGTCTTACAATGGCTGAGAAGTTCCGTGACGAAGGTCGTGACGTACTATTCTTCGTAGATAACATCTACCGTTATACACTAGCAGGTACTGAAGTATCAGCACTTCTAGGTCGTATGCCTTCAGCAGTAGGTTACCAGCCTACACTAGCTGAAGAAATGGGTGTTCTACAGGAGCGTATCGCATCAACTAAGACTGGTTCAATCACTTCAATCCAAGCGGTATACGTACCTGCGGATGACTTGACTGACCCATCTCCAGCAACAACGTTTGCTCACTTAGATGCGACAGTAGTACTTTCTCGTGATATCGCGTCTCTAGGTATTTACCCTGCGGTAGACCCTCTAGATTCAACTTCACGTCAGCTTGACCCACAAGTTATCGGTCAAGAGCACTACGACACAGCACGTGGCGTTCAGACAGTTCTTCAACGTTATAAAGAGCTGAAAGACATCATCGCAATTCTAGGTATGGACGAGCTATCTGACGAAGATAAGCAAGTAGTATCTCGTGCACGTAAGATCCAGCGTTTCCTATCTCAGCCATTCTTCGTTGCTGAGGTATTTACAGGTGCACCTGGTAAATACGTATCTCTTAAAGACACAATCTCTGGCTTTAAGGGCATCCTAAACGGTGATTACGATGATATGCCTGAGCAGGCATTCTACATGGTTGGCTCAATCGACGAAGCAGTTGATAAAGCTAAAAACATGTAATTAGGAGGTTGTTATGGCAATGACAGTACACCTTGACGTAGTAAGTGCAGAGCAGAGTTTATTCTCTGGCGAAGTGGCTACGATTCAAGTGACAGGTAGTGAAGGTGAACTTGGTATTCACCCTGGCCACGCGCCACTACTGACTGGCCTAAAACCTGGTATGGTACGTTTGGTTAAAGCAGATAGCTCAGAAGAAGTTATCTACGTTGCCGGCGGTACGCTTGAAGTTCAACCGAAAACAGTTACCGTCCTTGCGGACGTGGCTATTCGTGCGGATGAAATTGATGAGCAAGCTGCTGAAGACGCTAAACGTGAAGCGCAGGCGCAATTAGCTTCTGGAACTGCAAGCGAGCTGGATTATCAGCGTGCGGCATTGCAGCTTGAAGAGGCTCTTGCTCAACTACGCCTTCTACGCCAGCTGCGCAAATAAGCAGCCGCCTATCTGGTTATCAAAAACCCACGCAATGCGTGGGTTTTTTTATACCTGAGGTTGCTCTGCTTCACACTGATACTCATCGTGATAAGCAATAACCACCGGTGAGCGATAGATGATATCCTAGCTCAGGTTATTTAATAAATTACACTTGAGTCAGTACTTACCTTATTCATTATTCCTCGCTACAATATCGTACAATTTAGTACTCAGTATGTACTTATTGTCTGCTGCTATGTTCGCAGTATTCCTATGCACAATGAAGTGGTTGGATTAAAGGCAAGAGTATTGAACTGTACATTTGTTTTTTGACACAAGAAAAAGGATCCTGTGTTCATGCCGTTAAATACAATTATTCTTGCTGCGGGTAAAGGTACTCGTATGCGCTCTAAATTACCGAAAGTTCTGCACCCGATTGCGGGCAAGCCAATGGTGCAGCATGTTATTGATAATGCTGTTTCACTGGGGGCCCACTCGACAAATTTGGTGTTTGGTCATGGTGCTGAGCAATTACAAGCTGCCCTTGCACATAATCAAGTGAACTGGGTACATCAAGCAGAGCAGCTAGGTACCGGCCATGCTGTTGCCGTTGCAAAAGAGCACATCGCTGATGATGATAAAGTGTTGATTTTATACGGTGATGTTCCACTGACAAAAAAAAGCACCTTACAAAGATTGCTTGATGTCACACCTGACAATGGTCTTGCCGTGTTGACTGTGGACTTGGCAAACCCCACAGGGTATGGGCGCATGCTGAGAGAAAATGGTAAGTTGGTTGGCATCGTGGAGCAAAAAGATGCGTCAGACGAGCAGCTAGCGATCACTGAAATTAATACAGGGATCATGGCTGCTAACGGCAAGTTGTTGAAAAAGTGGTTAGGGCAATTATCGAACAATAATGCACAAGGCGAATACTACTTAACAGACATTGTTGCTATGGCACATTCTGAGGGTGTAGAGATAACCTCAGCACAGCCTGACGATAAAATGGAAGTTGAAGGGGCAAACAACCGCGTTCAACTGGCGGCACTGGAGCGCGCTTACCAAGCTTGGCAAGCAACAACATTGATGCTTAATGGTGCAAGCCTTGCGGATCCTGCGCGCATTGATGTACGGGGCCAAGTAACGACAGGAGAAGACGTAAAAATTGACGTAAATGTTGTCTTTGAAGGTCGTGTTGAGCTTGGTGATGATGTGGTGATCGGTCCCAATTGCGTACTTAAAAACTGTAAAATTGGTAATAATGTTGTGATTAAAGCCAACACACTTATCGAAGATGCGCAAGTAGCCGATAAATGTACCTTAGGGCCATTTGCACGGCTTCGCCCAGGTGCAATAATGGAGGAAGATTCGCATATTGGTAACTTTGTTGAGATGAAAAAATCTCGTTTGGGCAAAGGTTCAAAGGCCAATCATTTAACCTACCTTGGTGATGCTGATGTTGGTGAAAAAGTAAATATTGGCGCCGGTACCATTACTTGTAACTATGACGGTGTTAATAAATCCAAAACCATCATTGGTGATAATGCGTTTATTGGCTCTAACTCCTCGTTAGTGGCACCCGTGGAAATTGGCAGTACCGCCACGATTGGTGCCGGCTCTGTGATCACTGCGACAGTCAAAGAGAAACAGTTAGCAGTAGCCAGAGGTAAGCAACGTAATATGGATGGCTGGAAGCGCCCAAAGAAAAAGTAATTTAATCCGAACTATCATAGAGATAGGATTAAATTATCAGTGAAAACAATAAGGCAAGCGTGACTTGCCTTATTTCATTCCTTTCTGTAACCACTCGTGGTACATTGTATTTTCAATAAAAAAATATTAACAATAATATTACCCGATAAGTGCTATGGAAAATTTATTTCGCCGCGAGGTGTTAGAGCATAAACAGCACCGCTTAGAGGGCACGATCAGCTTAGTTCAACCACCTGTTTTTAAAACACTTGGATTGCTTATTTTAGCGGTGGTTATTTTGAGTCTCGTGTTTTTGTCAAACGGTAGCTATACCAGAAAGGAAAGTGTATCTGGCGTGATTGAGCCCAGTGGAGGGCTGCTGCGTGTTGGTGCGATGCAACAAGGGGTGGTCTCAGAGGTACTGGTCAAAGAAGGTGAAAAGGTCGTTGCTGGGCAGCCGCTGCTGCGTATCGCTTCGGCAAAGCACAGCACTGAAGCAACCGAGTTAAACCAAGCTTTACTCAATCAATATCGCTTTCAACAACAAAATTTACTTCAGCAAATTGAGCAACTGCGTGAGCAATATCAATTAGATATAGCAGAGTTGCGCCAGCAAGAGAACACGGCAAAAGAAAAACTAAAAGAGCTTGAAAGCCAAGCGAGTACCTTTCAAGAGCGGTTGTTGCTTAATCAAGAGTTAGTCACCCAAATCGCTACCCTTAAGGGGACGGGTTATATCTCCGAACTTGAGTTACAGCGTCAAAAAGACACCTTGCTGTCATTAAAGCAGCAGTCTTCTTCGATCCGCTCTGAACGTATTGCGCTTGAGTCGCAACTGAAAAACATTAGCAACCAATTGGCCAAACTACCGATTGAGCATCAGAATCGAATTTCCCAACTACAATCCCAGCAAGCTGATTTACTTATTCAAATCTCTTCTATCGAACAAGCGCGACTCGGTGAGATCCGAGCAACTCAAGCAGGAGTGGTAACAGGGTTACTGGCAAAGCTGGGTAAAAATGTGTCAATGGGGCAGCACTTACTGACTATTATTCCCGAGCATAGTGACATGCAAGCGATAGTCTATATTCCAACATCGGCATTTGGTTTTATCAAAGCGGGGCAAGAAACTAAGCTTAGGTATCATGCGTTCCCTTATGAAAAGTTTGGTATTTATAAGGGTAAGATAGTTGAGCTGAGCAATAGTGTTATTTTACCAGAAGAAACCAATATGCCGGGTATTATTCAAGAGCCTGCCTATCGGGTAGTGATTGCGCTTAACGAGCAAGCGGTTAAGGCTTATGGCAAAGACACGGCTTTGCGAGCAGGGATGACATTAGATGCTGATATTGTGGTGGAAGAGCGGTCATTGTTGCGTTGGTTGTTTGATCCAGTGTTTAGTATTAAAGGCCAGTTATAAGTAGTAGAAGGGTTGATATGGAAATGGAACATGAAGGCGCAGCCAGTAAATTAGAGTTCTGGTCTCGAAAATCTTTACCTGTGATCATCCAGTCTGAGGCTGCTGAATGTGGTCTAGCGAGCCTTGCAATGGTCGCTGGGTATCATGGTCATCACACTGACTTAACACGCCTTAGACAACGCTTTAGCATCTCAATAGAAGGCTGTACGCTGCTTGATATTATGCACTTTGCTGAAAAGCTACATTTAACTTCACGGCCACTGCGAATTGAACTAGAAGATCTTGATGCTTTGCAAGCGCCAGCCATTTTACATTGGGATATGAATCACTTTGTGGTGCTCAAAAAAGCAAATGAAAAGCGCATCGTGATACATGACCCTGCCGGTGGTGAAAAAACTTACACAATGGAAGAAGCTTCGAAGCATTTTACCGGTGTTGCGCTTGAGCTTACCCCAACAAAAGAGTTTGAAAAGAAAGAGAAAAAAGCAAGCCTAAGGTTTTCTGATTTTTGGAGCCGGATCACTGGACTGAAGCGCTCTTTGCTGCTGATTTTTATGCTGTCTATTTTGTTGCAAGTGTTTACGCTCGCAGCACCGTATTATATTCAGTTGGTGATAGATGATGTTATTCTCACCGGAGATACCTCGCTGCTTACAGTACTTGCCGTTGGCTTTTTCTTGGTGCTAGTGTTTGAAATCGCGACGAATGCACTGCGGGGTTTTACATTACTGCATTTCGGTAACCAAATGAATATTCAGTTGGGTGCCAATCTGTTTCATCACCTAGTGCGATTACCTATTTCCTACTTTGAAAAGCGTCATATGGGAGATGTGGTTTCTCGATTTAGCTCATTACAACAGGTCAAACAGTTACTTACCACCGGGGTGATAGAAGCCATTATTGATGGCTTAATGGCAGTGATCACATTGGCGATGATTTTCTTTTATAGTCCGATGTTATCCGCCGTTGTACTAGTCGCTGTAATTGCCTATGCCGCAATCCGGATAGCCATGTATAAGCCGTTTCGTAATATTAGCGAGCAGGAGATCATGGCGCGCGCAGAAGAAAACTCAAACTTCATGGAAACGGTACGCGGGATCCAAACCATCAAGTTATTTGGCTCTGAGGTAAAACGAGAAGGGCAATGGCAAAACCGCTATGCCAGTGCAATTAATCATAATATACGTCTGGGTAACTTTAAAATTGGCTATGATGCTATCAACCGGGCATTGTTTGGGATTGAAAATATCATCGTTGTTTACCTTGCCGCGCATTTGGTGATTGCTGGTGGGTTTAGTACAGGGATGCTATTTGCTTTTATGTCGTATAAACGCCAATTTATGGATAAAACCGCAAACCTTATTGAGAAGTTAATTGAGTTTAAGATGCTTGGTTTGCACTTCGACCGTATTGCTGACATTGCACTAACCGACAAAGAAGAGTTACAGCCAGATCAGTATCGAAAACTGAATATTGAAGGCAAAATCGAGGTGAAAAATGTCTCATTTTCCTATTCGGATGCAACGCCAAACGTCATTGATAAACTAAATTTAACGGTTCATGCGGGGGAGTCAGTGGCGATCACTGGGCCTTCAGGTTGTGGTAAGTCGACATTACTCAAGCTGATGCTTGGATTGAATAAGCCCTCAAGCGGTGAAATAGTGGTTGATGGTGTGCCACTGAGTCAAATCGGTGCAAGACAATATCGCCAACAAATAGCTGCGGTGATGCAAGATGATGAGCTGTTATCAGGCACTGTTGCAGACAATATCGCGTTTTTTGATTCCCCAATTAATATGGAAAAGGTAGTGCACTGTGCTCAACTTGCCGCAATTCATGACGATATTAGTGAAATGCCAATGGGTTATGACAGCTTGATTGGTGATATGGGGTCGAGTTTATCTGGCGGTCAAAAGCAGCGGATCATTCTCGCTCGCGCCTTATATAAAGATCCAAAAATTTTATTTATGGACGAGGCCACAAGTCATCTAGATACTGGACTGGAAGAAGATATTAATGATGCCGTCTCGCGCTTGAAAATCACTCGGGTGATCATCGCACACCGCAAGGAAACCATTGCCTCGGCAGATAGAGAGATAAAGCTGAAAAAACCTGAGCACCATGAGGATGAGGAGCACACCTCAACGACCGACTCTGAATAATGCGAGCGCCGTGCTCGCTTTATCTTGCTTGGTAACCATTTATCCGAGTTATTGCCCTTTCGTCGGTTAGATCACAAATTCACCTGCTACAGCGTTATTTTACCTCCATCAACTTGGAGGTAATAACGATGTATATATACCAACGATGCTTTTTTCTGATACTAACGCTTAGTCTACTAAATCCGGCTTTTGCTGGTGCGCAGCTCAATACTACGTTACGAGCCCAGCAACAATATAGCCAGGCTGATCATAGTCAATTCTTTAAAACGACAGATGCTCATTTATCGTTTGCTGCTTTAGACGTGGATTATGAAGCGGGCGGTGTGAGGGTGGCGACCACCTTTAGTATGACTAAACAGCAGCGCACTGAAACAAAATTTACGATTTCAGAAGCCTATTACGACTTCTCGTTAGCTCAGTGGTTTGGCTCTGTAGGTAAAAAGAAAGTCGATTGGGGAGTAGGTTATGGTTTTCGTCCTTTGGACCTGTTTTCGCCGACTAAGTCCCTCGCGCTGTATACAGCGGTTCCTCCAGGTAGTTATGTAGTGGCTGGAGATTATTTTACACAGCGTGGTAATGTCAGCTTATTATGTAATGAAAGCAAACGGTTATATTTAGACAAGGGGCGAGCCACAACATCATCGTTAGGTTGTGGCGGTCGATATTATCATTATTTTGATAATGTTGAATCTCAGTTTATCGCGCATTTTGACCGTCGTATGGGGTGGCGAGTTGGAGGCAGTGCAGTTACTGTGTTGCGTGAGGCAACCGCTTTATATGGCTCGTTATTGTGGCAATCTCGTTATCAATCTCCGACATTTAAACGTGGATTGAATAACGCGTGGACACAAACTACTTGGCATGAAAATAGTTTGCAGGCACTGATTGGGGTAAATCACAGCATGATGGCGAGGGTGAACATCATTGCAGAGTACTGGTTTGATGGTCGTGCACCAAAGCAACATCAATGGCGTCAAGTCTTGGAGATGGGAAGTGCCTCACTACGAGGCCACTATGCGACACAAAACTTGTTTCAACATAATTTGATGCTGCATGTGCGAGGCCATGATAAATCTTGGCAACCGAGTTTTACGGCAGTGCTCAACCCCCAAGATAGCAGTATGTTTATCGATGGTAAGTTATGTTACTCTCAAATTCAGGGACGTCAGTTCTGCGCCGGTGCTCGCCGTTATTTGGGAAGCGCGCTTAGTATTTATGGTCAATTAGGTCAGCAGCAGGTGGCTTATTTGAGCCTTGAGATAAAATTATAATAACAATCATTATGTTGGGATCATCATTGTTGGTAAATTTACTGCGTCGTCATGGCCTGTTATTTACTATTTGCTGCATGATAGGTGTGCTTATCTACCTAATGGGGTGGTCAGCGTATTTATCAATTAGCTTATTCGTTTCTGTTGGGATTGGTTTTACAATCCGGCTAACACGTTATTGGTTAAGTAAAAACTATACCAATATGCCTCTATCTGTACAGTTTGTCAGCGCTATCTTTATCGCGCTTGTTTTGTGGGGAAGCGCGCCTTTATTAATGGGATGGGCACAAACTGTTTATCAACATAATTTGCGCCAATACATAGGCATAGTGGCTATGGGAGGCTTTTTTACTGTGGTGATTAGTTTTGTTTATTACCGCACTGAGCAAACCATGGCACTGAAAAAAGCGCTATTGCAAGCTGAGCTTGACCAAGCAAAACATGAAAAGGTGCTCGCTGAGACTGAGCTTAAGCTATTACAGTCACAAATGGAGCCACATTTTTTATTTAATACTCTTGCCACCATTCAAGCGCTGATAGACATCGATCCTAAACAAGCCAATGATATGCTCAATGCCTTGACTGCGTTACTTAGGCAAAGTCTTACTCATGCTCGCCGTGCTTGGGTCTCACTTGAAGATGAGTTGGCATTTATCAGGGCATATTTAGCTATTCAAGCGGTACGGCTTGGCGAGCGACTGGATACTGAGATAACCGTTGCCGACACTGTCTCTTTAGCAACACAATTTCCTCCCATGTTATTGCAGCCTTTGATTGAAAATGCGGTGATCCATGGTATTGAGCAACTACCGTATGGAGGAAAAATAACCATACGTTTGCTATCCCAAGACAGTACACGCCTACTCATCGTTATCGAAAATAGTATGCTTGCTGAGGGGAGTCAAAAGTCGGGCAACGGAGTAGCGCTTGATAATATAAAATGTAGGTTACAACAGATTTATCAAGGAAGTGGCCATATCGACATTTCACAACAACAAGAAACATTTTTGGTAAAACTGGAGGTACCTTTCAATGGCTCAGCAGTATAAAGCCGTTATTGCCGATGACGAAGCGATCTTACGCGCGCATTTACAAGCAAAATTAGCAGAAACTTGGCCTGAACTTAATATCATTGCGCAAGCTGCCAACGGTGAGGAAGCGCTGGCTCTTAGCGAAACACTACAACCGGACGTGTTATTTCTCGATATTAATATGCCAGCAAAAACTGGTTTAGAAGTGGCAGCTTTGATTAATCAGCAAGCTACGCACCGGCCGCTTATTGTGTTTGTGACCGCTTATGATGAATATGCTATTTCAGCATTTGAACATCAAGCATTAGACTACGTACTTAAGCCCATCAGTAATGACAGGCTACAAAAGACCATCGAACGAATAAAACAGCGGCTATTGCAAGCAAGCTCGCAACAGGTGCAGCTCCAACAGTTGTTGGCCTCATTAACGCCGCCAACAGCGAATGATTATTTGCAATGGATCCGCGCCAATAAAGGTGGCTCGATACACATGCTAGATATTAATGCCGTGGATTATTTTATTGCCGATAATAAATATACGGAAGTGTCGAGTGCCGGTGAGAAGTATTTGATAAAGACACCGATCAGCGAATTAGAAACCCGCTTAGCAGCGGAGCACTTTTGGCGGATCCACCGCAATTGTATTGTTAGGGTAAGCCAAATTGATAAGGTCGAAAGAGACGAGTTAGGTCATGTACATGTGCACCTGAAAAATGAACCCACGCAGCTGGCAGTGAGCCGAAAATATCAAAGCTTATTTAAACAAATGTGAGCAAACACCCTGCTAACATGTGCCAACCTCGGTTTGGCACTGCTTCTTCTCTAGTGATTATACGGCCGAACCTAAGTGTCTAGCTTGTCTTGTTACCCACAAGGTAATACCAATTTGACTAAATACTTGCTCAATTTGAAGGAGTAAATCTGACGCTAACAGCGTTAAAAATTTCTTATTTAGAACAACTAAATAGCAAAATTTTTGCCTTGCCTACAGGACGTAGGTACCTCGGCGTGAGCAGGACGCGGAAGCGGTGTTATCGACAAGATTTTCTCACCTCAAAATAGACCACTTAATTAAGAAAGTTGGTATAAAAGCAGACAATGCACTTATCGGCCAATATTGCCATTTATCCGCTTTTTTTACACTTTATCACTTCAACCCCACCGCACTGTGTAAACCACATACACTGACCTCATCAACAGCAGGTGAGGACATACAAAGTGAAAACAAAAATACTATTAATATTGGGTGTAATAGCAAGTACATCAGCGTTTGCGAATATCGATGTCAGTGCGGTTTATCGCCAAGGCATACAAGGCGATAAATTACAAAATCAAACCGCAATAGCACAATTGCAGCAAGTATATAAGCAAGCCCAAAGCCCACTTACATTGGCGCTTCTTGGCAGCTTACAAGCAGCAAAAGCACAGTTTATAGATTCTCCTTGGCAAAAATTGCAACAAGCTGAACGTGGTGCAAGTACAGTAGCGAAAGCGCTAAAACAAGGACAAACATTACCGCAACAAGCGCAAAAGCAAATTGCTATCGTTGCTGGATGTACTTTTGTCAGATTACCAGAGACTTTACACCGGCATCAGCAAGGGATGTTTCTACTCGATCAGGTAATAGCAGCCGCACCGACAGAGCGCCAAGCCATACGATGCGCCATCGCAGGGGCGAAGCGTCTCCAAAATAAGCAAAAGTTTCAGCAATACACGGCGTTACTAGACTCTGAGCTGGCAGGTGAATAATGCTGAAATTTACACAGATCCATAAAACTTATAATGATAATGGTCAGCCACATACTGCACTTCAAGAGGTATCGGCAGAGATTAATGTTGGTGAGTCCGTGGCATTGTGTGGGCCGTCAGGTAGCGGAAAATCAACCCTATTAAACATTTGCGGCCTGTTAGATAGCGATTACCAAGGGGAGTTGTCCTTAGATGGTCAAATTGTTCCTAAGTGTGCAGATTCATTAACACAAATACGCCGAGCACATATTGGGTTTATCTTCCAGCGATACAACTTAGTGCCGGTGATGACGGTATTAGAAAACATAGAGCTGCCACTGATGATGTTAAATATGCCCAGTGCACAACGGCTGGAACTGGCTGCGAAAATGGCAGTACAGGTAGGATTAAAAGACCATATTAATAAACGACCTGATCAGCTTTCTGGTGGCCAGCAGCAACGAGTTGCTATCGCAAGAGCACTGGTAAAGCGACCAAAGTTAGTGATAGCAGATGAACCGACCGCAAATTTGGATACCACCACCGCGAACCTGGTTATGGACATGATGGCGGCGCTAGGTCAGCAGTATGGCACGACTTTTTTAATGGCAACCCATGACGATAGGATGCTACATCGCTTTACTCGTCGATTCAATTTACAAGATGGTGAATTACAACAAGTGACTACGACAAACTCGTTTTGGAGGGCTGGATAATGCGCTGGTGTTACTTTGCTTTGTTAAATGTAATTAGAAATATGCGCCGCTCAATATTGGCGGTGACTATCATAGCGGTGGCGATGGTTGCCATATTAACAACCTCTGGTTTTGCGTTGTTTACTTATCAGTCACTCGCAGAAAAAGCAGCGCGAGATGAGGGAAACTTTATTGTGACGCATCAAAACCATGAATTAGAGGAAGACATGCCTTTGCAATATGGGCTTGGAGATATTAGCTCGCTACATACTGCGCTGAATGCTGATGAAGCGGTAAAAGCGGCATTACCTCGAGTGAAGTTTAGTGGTTTGGCTTCAAACGGTGATAAAAGCTTAATATTTATGGGTCTTGGAGTAGACAGTGAAGAGTTTATGGTCAAAGGGCCAATCTTCAGTTTGTTGGAGGGGCGGTTATTATCATCGTACACCGATCCTCAGGCGCTACCACAATTGTTGTTGGCGAAGGGGTTGGCAAAAAGCCTAAAGATCTCCATAGGTGATGTCGTCACGTTGATGACCACAACGACAAGTGGTGCCTTGAATGCCGTTGATTTCGAAGTGATTGGGATCTACACCACTGGGATCCCAGAACTTGATAAGCGTCAGCTCTATGCCGCGTTAGATCAAGCACAAGCTCTACTTAATACAACAAAAATAAGTTCACTGTCAGTCTATTTGTTTGACTTAGCGGCTACAGCAGAAACGATGTCTCACTATCAGCAGCTTGAACAGGATTATGCTTTTACACCTTGGTGGGATAAAGCGTTTTACTATCAATCGGTTCAGTCACTGTATAACCGTATATTTGGTTTGCTTGGAGTCATGCTGGTGTTGTTAGTGTTGTTTGCAGTGTCGAATACGATGACGCTGTCTGTTGCCGAGCGTACCCGAGAGATTGGCACATTAAGAGCGCTTGGGATATATCAATCTGAAATTTTACGCAACTTTACTCTGGAGGCGGTCACTATTGCACTAATCGGCGTGGTGATTGGAGTTGTGGCTGCATGGCTAGTAAGTCTAGTCATTATGATGTTAGGTATCGAGATGCCTCCCCCTCCTGGTAGTGAGCAGGGGTATCCTCTGGTGGTGTTATTCTCATGGCATATCGCGTTGATGAGTGCGGTGGCAATTTTGGTTATTTCGGTGTTGGCAGCACTTAGAGCTGCACATCAAGGTTGTAAAAATACGATTGTGGAGGCATTAAGTCATGTTTAACTCAGTTATTTTAGCCATGTTATTGATGTTATTGAGTGCCAGTAATACTAGTTGGGCGCAAGAGCAGGAGAGTGAGCAAGCGCTTAGCAAACAAGCTATAGCCGATGCTCTGAATCAAGCGGATCAATTTCGTAGTAAATATGACAATGCGAAAGTAGCGATTAAGGTGAGTCAGTATGAAGCTGAGCAACTTCTAACAGTCCGTGAATTTGACGTTTATACTCAGTCACAACAGCGTGCATTAGTTATTTATAAAAGTAAGTCTGAGCTAGGCCAAAAAGTACTGATGAAGGGCAATGATTACTGGATGTTTTTACCAAAAAGTAGACGCCCAATTCGGATCACTCCGATGCAAAAGCTCCTCGGTGAGGCTGCAATCGGAGATATCGCTACCATGCGCTGGAGTGATGATTATCAAGTCGTCACACATCATCATAACGCCCAAGGTATAGAAATGACATTGCAAGCAAAGCATGAGAAGGTGAGTTATCAGACCATTAAGCTGTTAGTGGCTAAAGAGAACTTTTTTCCAAAGCAGGCAGAGATGTTTTTAAGTTCAGGACGTTTGGCTAAAACGGTCAATTTTACGGCTCGAGGTGAGCGGGTGGGCAGCATGCTAATCAGAGATAAGGTACAGCGTAATAAAATGACCCAAGTGGAGTATCAAGATTTTGAAGCGATAACTCTTGCAGAAAAATTCTTTAACCCGCAAATACTGATCCGCAATGATTTACGCTTTTAAATCACCAGAGTTCAAATACAAGTAGAGGATTACCTCTACTTGTATATACCGTGACCGATTATTCCATTTGACAAGTGTGCTCGCGACATGAACGAGGTCTACCTGTCCAACAGTTGTAATCATCACTACAATAGTTACTACCAACAGGTGAAAGTGGCTGCATATTTCCACCAACAACTTGCGGTGTCATCGCTGCTGGTACTGACTTACCATCATTTGAAAGTGCTTTAATATTTTTTTTGTTTAATTGTAATTTCATGTGTTTTTCCTTACCAAAATTAGCAACCTAGATTTGAAATAGTTATTACTTCGCCTAATAAAAACGTACTTTGGCTAGATAAAGCCATCGTATAAGGCGAACCTGAAAATACATACGTCCTATCCAAACCCAAGTTAAGTAGATGAAAAATCCTTTTGTAAATATCCTTTTTAATCACTCAAACTTGAGTGGTCAAAAATTAAACTAGTCCCTCATTTGGGGTTTGTCAACACTTTTGATTTGTTTTTTTAATTTTGTTCTTTATGTTTAATTTTGGTTTTTTTTGTATGTATGGTGTGAGTTATGTGGTTAGAATCAGCATTTGAGTTTATTCACATAACAGGTTAAGTTACCTATAGTGAAGACAAATAATACTACCATTTTGTGTTAACAAGGATAACCATGCTGCTTCCAATAGATTTAGAAAAAAAGCATATAATACAATCTCTTATTGGTGATTTGGTGAAGTTGGTCGAATCCGATCTAACAAATGTAATGAGTAATGGGCTACTCAGTGGATTGGCTGGCCACTTATTATTTTTGTACCGCGCATCAGAGTGCTGTGACGATTGGGTCGATGAAGTGCAGTTTCATCAGGCTCTCGAGCGGTTGCAACATGAGCTGGCTGAACAAACGCCCGAATTGAGCTCAGGGCTTGCAGGTCAAGCCTGGCTTTTAGAGTATCTGAACCAGTCTAACAGCGAAGAGTACGACCCCGAATTACTCGAAGAAATTGATAGCTTTTTTGCTGCAGCTCTAGATTTCACCCCGTGGACGGGGGAAGTAGAAATGGTACTCGGGCTGGGTGGATATTCTCCTTACATTGCCAGAAGAGCAAAACAAACCACTCAGACCGTTTTATTAGACAGAGTTGTGACTGGTTATGAGTCGGTAGCTGTTAACATCAATGAGCAACACACCGCTTGGTCTCAACCTGCACAGTCGGTATTTCGATTTGATAAGGATGATACGACGGCACCTGAATTTAACTTGGGACTTGCGCACGGTGTACCCGGTATTATTGCTGCGTTACTTCCAGCATTACAAGATGAGAAGACCAAGTCACGCGCTCAAACCTTGATTATCAACAGCTGTGATTGGTTGCTAGAGCAACAAACGCATGCCACAGATAGGGCTGCTTGTTTTGGTTCTTGTGCTGGCGACAAGCATGAATCTCGTTTAGGTTGGTGTTACGGTGATTTAACCATTGCACTGACCTTGGCCAGAGCTGGGCATGCTTTGGATAAACCCAGTTATCTTGATCGTGCGCTAGAGATTGCGCTTTTTAATGTCGACAGAGATGCAGAGCAAGGTCATATTAATGATGCTGGCCTTTGTCATGGCTTTTTTGGTTTGGTGACAATTTATCAGCGCCTAAATCAAGAAATGCCACATCCAAAATTACTACAAGCAGCGCAAACATGGCTTGATTATGGCCTTGCCAAGTATGAAGAAAGCGGTCTTAAAGCACTATATTCATTTAATGGTGTTGATCAAGATCATCAGCAAGACTTTAGTTTTTTAATGGGCTATGCCGGAATTGGTCTTGCGCTCATCGGCGCGCTAGACGACAACTTGGATTGGACTGATTGTCTCTTAATGAGTTAAGGAATAACGATGTCAGCAAAAATAACAACAGACTCTTTTTTTGTATTAAGGGCACCAAAGCTGCCAGTTGAAACATTATTTGATCAGCAAGACAGTAACCTTATGCTAAGCCAATGGCTTGCAACCCCTGGGGTGATGGAAGCGCTCTATGTGGCGAGTCCGTCATTGGTGGAGCGGTTGGACCAATGGCGTGAAAAGCCACATTCCAAGCAAGGCAAAAAAGTTGCCTTAGCCTTATTACGATATTTAATACGTATGTCTTCTAGGCCTACACCATTTGGATTGTTTTCAGGGATCCATACCGGCAAACTAGGTACTGAAACACGTTTAGTCAGTGACAGTGCACAGCGTGATACACGAAAAACACGCCTAGACATGTTCTTATTGTCAGCAATACGCTCACACCTTGCTGACACTGAAGCAAAATCAGACAACTTACAGTATCACCCAAATCCGTCACATTACTTTATTGCCGATCAATGCCGATATATTGAAACTTATTTATCCGATGATGCGATGCAGTATCGTTTAAGCGCTGTGGATAGTGACGAGTATTTCAATACGATGCTTGATTTGGCGAAGCAAGGTCTGAGCTTTTCACAGTTAGTTGAGCAATTTAAGTTGCGTTATCCTGATGCTGAGTATGAGGAAGTCACTCAGTATCTCGAAGCATTGATAGATGAAGGGGTACTTGTGCCTAATATCCCTTTACCGCTTACGGGTGAAAGCCCTGACACTGCACTTTTAAAGGCGCTACAGCAGTTTGCACCAGAAACTATTACAACTAAATTATCACAAGCCATTACTGATTTGGCTGCAATGGACGAAGCTGGGGAAGCAAGTCCGCAACAGTATCATGACATTTATCGTTACTTGTCAGAACTCCCCATCAAAGTTCAGGAAAATAAACTCTTTCAGTCAGATACTTATCGTGCATTTATTGAGTGCGAATTATCTCAACAAGAGGTGAGCAGAGTCACCAAGCAGTTACAGCTGATCACAAGCTTGAGTCAAACGAGCCAAAATAATCCGCTAGAGAAGTTTATCAATCAGTTTAACACTCGATTTGAAGGGCAGTTTGTGCCATTAGATGTGGTACTAGATGACGAATCAGGTATTAGTGTTTCAACTGAGACTGGCTATGATGCGCCGCTGGTGGGGGGGTTACAGCTGGGTAAAGCAAACAGTAACCAGACATCTACGCAAACCCAATCTGAGTTGGACTTTATTATTGAGCAAGCCGTGTCTATGCCCAGTAATTTAGGTAAAGACTGTATCGTGCTAAAAAGCAGTGAGTTAAAACAGCGAGTAAAAAATAAGGTCGACTATCAATTCCCCTACTCAATGGCGGTTATGCTGAGCCTTTTTGAGGACGAAAAGTCAAACTCAGTAGTCAAACTAAATGGCTGCTATGGCCCTTCGGCGGCTAACTTGTTAGGTCGTTTTTGTCACCTAGATGACACGTTAAACAAGTCGGTAGTCGCACATTTAGCGCAAGAACATAACCATAGCGATGACGTAATTTTTGCCGAAATTGTCCATGTTCCTGAAGGACGTCCTGGTAACGTCATCGCTCGACCACACTTACGTCAATACGAAATTGTATTTATGGCGGACAGTGTATTAGACCCTGAATACCAAATTCCTCTGCATGATCTTTATGTATGGGTGGAAAATAGACAAGTTAAACTTTGGAGTAAACGTCTAAATAAGCGAGTGATCCCAAGGCTTTCGAGTGCACATAACTTCTCAGCAAGAAGCCTCAGTGCCTATAAATTCTTGTGTATGATGCAGTATCAAGAAACCGATCCTCCAAGGTTTTCGATGCCAGCTAATTTGAGTAGCGCAGCTTATTTACCTCGTATTATGCTGGACAACCTGATCTTAAAAGAAAAAACGTGGCGAGTTGAACGTAAAGCACTAGAGGCGATATTAGTTAACCAGCAAGTAGATAGTGCTAAACTCGCACAATTAAAAGCACAGTATCTCCTTGATGATTGGGTAAGCTTTGCTGCTGGAGACAACATTCTCACCTTGAACTTAAATCAAAGTAGCATGGTCGAAATTCTGCTAATGGAGACAAAAGGGCGCACTGTGGTCGAACTAAGTGAAGTACTCACTTCACGCTTTACGTCCCGCGTGACCGATAAGCAAGGTCGGCACTACGCCAATGAAATCATTGTTCCTTTATTTACAGAGACAGCAAAACCATATCGCCATTATATTGAAAAGCCGCTAGAAAATATTACCGCAACACCTATTTCGCGGCGCTTTAGTGCAGGTTCAGAGTGGCTGAGTTTAAAGATTTATTCCGGTAATACGATTGTCGAACAGCTACTATATGAACAACTAGTACCATTGATTGAAGAAAATAGCGCGTTATTTGAGAAGTGGTTCTTCATTCGCTATGGCGATCCTGATTGGCATATACGATTGCGTTTTTATGGTCAGCCAGAAGTACTTTGTGGAGAGCTACTGCCAAAGCTTAATCAGCTGCTGGCGCCAATGATCGAAAGCTCGCAACTTCACAAAGTGGAGCTAATGACTTATGAACGAGAAGTCGAACGCTATGGCGGTCCACAGTCTATGGTGTTAGTTGAGAACTTATTTATGTTCGACAGTATACTCATTGCCAAAAGCTGCCAATTAGTCGAAGAGTTTGGAGAAGATATTCGCTGGCGTGTCGCATTGGCTTGTACTGATAGATTACTCTCGCTATTTGACTATGATGCCGAGCGCAAGCTTAACCTTATTTCCTCGTTAAGGGCAGGCTTTGGCAAAGAGTTCAATGAAAATAGCATGCTAAGAAAGCAGCTGGGGAACCGTTATCGTGATCATCAAACGCAACTCGATGATGACTTTGTGAAGTTACAGGTGTCGCAACTTGCTCAGTGTGATGAAACCCAGCAAGCTATTTTAGCGCTTTTGGAAGCTTGGCAAAAACAGGCTGAGCCGGTGATAAAAGAGATCCTCGAGCTTGAGCGCAGCGGTGAACTGAATTTGAGTACGGACTCATTGCTTAGCTCGTTGCTGCATATGCACAATAACCGTATGTTCAAAGCATATGGCCGAGAGCAAGAGTTTGTGATCCACGATATGCTAAGAAGAAAATATTTTTCTGAGTCTAAAAGTCTGTAGATTAGAGGGAAGTCTAGCCGCAACTCTCTCGTATTTTTCACTAGGTAAAGCACCATGTTGGTGCTTTACCTTCACTATGAATCAAAGTGAGCTTTAGCAATACTAGTTCAATGATGATAACTTGAGGCTGGATAAAAAGTCAGTTAATCAATTACTTTTCAAAATTTACTTTAATTTGCCTAGTCAGAGAACCTTGCGGTAATGATGAATTTTACTTTACTCCTGCTGGTTACTGAAGGTGTTCCCAACACCGTTAGCGCTCACACCAGTGATTAAAAAGGGAATAGTTGTTTGCAGCTTAAGCTGAATGCTTTTTGTAGTGATAGAGCTTGTTCCAATATGTGTTGCGTTAGAGGGTCACAACAATAAGCTGATAACACAACCTAACTTTTGCAAATATTCATTAATATTGCTGTATAAACTCACCAAAGAAATCATATTAAACATTATCTTGAAACCAGAATAAAAGCATAAGTATCATTAGCTTAAGCCTTTCTAAGGATTGATAATTACCATTTTTTACACTTTGTTTGTACTCTTTAATGGCTCTCATAAAGGTTCAAGGCTGATTGAGACTAAAACTACAAAAATAAACATAAATAAAAGGTGTAGACGTCATGCTTAAATTAAAACTTATAAAGAAAAACTTAAAACAGTTAAACGATAAAGCTCATATCGATGGATCGATGACTAAAAAGATTGCAGGTGGTAATACTGATGGTATTAAGACTACGTCACATATCAGTCAACCTGAGCCTGATCCGTATCACTCCAACTCTTTAACAAAGCCTCAGCTTTAGAAGTCTAGCAATGAATGTAAGAAAAACATTATTTGGAGGGTTCACGGCGTATTCTTTGATGGCTTCTGCTTCTACTTCACCATCCATCATTATTGAGGTAGAGCCACCTAGAATCGAACTCGTATATGCGTATGAGAATGCAATAGACTTTGAGTTTTTAGCGTCGGAAAATGTAGAGGTTTTTGAAGGGGATATTCTAATTAAATATCTCAATGAAAAAAATGAAGAAAAGAAAATAGTTGCTACATCTCCGAGTTTAGTCAAATGGACAAGGCAGCATAGTCTTGCTCAACAAAGGTTTAACTCTGGAGATTTACTTATGAAACTGAAAAGCAAAACAATTTATGGCGTTATCAGGATGCCAGATAACGCTGATGAAAGTTTTAAGGTTGGACAATTAGTAACGTTGTGTAATAGGGGAATGTCTGCAAATATCGTGATCCAGAGTAAAGAAAAAGGAAATTATACATTTGTAGCTAACGATGCTTCATTTGAATGGCAATCAAAAATTGGTATAAATATCAAGGAGGATAACCATGGTTGCGTATGATATTTGTTGCATTAGTTAATATATTGTTCTCTTTGTTGTTTGGTGGTTTTTTAAACTAATAGTCTTTTGCGCTGTGTTACTATTGAGTTATTGTTCTTATCGGGTAGAATAACTCTGTGGGTATTTATAGCAAAAAGTAAATAATGAACGAAGTTAGTTTTTCAAGGAAAGTTACAGAAGTTCGATTTGGTGAATGGGTTTTAGACCCCAAGTCACAAAGAATATTTGATGGCGAAGTAGCCAGAGAATTAGAGCCGCTTATCTTTAAACTACTTTGTTACTTTATTGTTAATCATGAGGCTGTTGTAACTCGGCAAGACCTTGCTGAAAATGTTTGGTGTCAACGTTACGTTGATGACAACGCCATCAATCGTGCGATGTCTGAGTTAAGAAAAATTTTACGCTCAAATAAGCAGCAAAGCACAGTAATCAAAACACACTACAGCAAGGGTTATAGTTTTTTTCTCGAACCCGAAATTATTTACTTTGAAAACGTCTCAGAGTCTCGCTCTCAAGATAAGCCGCCAAAAAAAACATCTAACCACCGAATATTCATTTTCTACTTTTTATTCACCATGTTACTTGCGGGTTTAGCATCTGTCTTTATCTCATTCGAGAAACAGGGAGTAGATGTGAGAGAAGTTAGTGTTGATGAAAAAACGATTTCTTGGCTTGAAGGTAGCTATAACTCAATTATCATACATCCTTCTGAACGGTTTCTTGCTTTTGAATTTACGGCAGAGGGAGAGGAGTTTTCTAGTGTTATCGTTAGAGACCTAGTGACGAATCAAGAAAATAAGCTTGCCCACCCAAACGTTAATCTTTCTCCCTCCGGCTGGTCATTAAAGTCGAGTGAGCTTTTCGTCAAAAAGATTAAAGACAACCAATGTGAAATTTGGAAAATAGACTTAGAGGACAAAGAAAGATCTCAAAAGTTTATAATGAACTGTGACGAGCGACAGCGCGTCATGGTCGGAATAAGTGACGAAACAATAATTTATTCTAAATTTGGTTACAGAAACAATAATAACTTATCTACAGTCGTTATCAGAGACATAAAATCTGGTGACGAATATCAAATTACCTCGCCGAGTCTTAGTTCATTTGGGGATAACTTTCTTTACTTCGATGAGTTAGCCAAAAAGGTATATTTTGAACGAGTTCAGTTTGGTTTTACCGAATTAATGGTGACTGATATCGAGGGCACGGAGGTGAAAAGCTTATATAAAACAGAAGGTAGAATATGGAGAGTTAGCTACGACAAAGAGAGCAACTCGATATCGTGGTTTGATAACATAGATCAAACTTTAGTTTACTTTTCATTGAGTAAGCTTTCAGTATCCAAAGTTGAAGAATTAGAAAAGAAAAGCGCTTATTCATTGGCATATAACTTAAGTAATAATAAGATCATAGCTGTGAGTGTTCCGTATTCTTTTGATATTTATAACTTCGATTTAGAAGATTGGAAACTCAGTCCTTTACACGTGAGTGCGGAAGATGAATTTAAAGCGGTCCATAAAGGTCAGTTCAGCGCTTATCTCAAAAGGTATAATAATGGTTTAAAACAATTAATAGTTAGTGGGCCTGAAATAGATAAGGACACGCCTTGGGAGGTAGGAGGTGCTCTAGACTTTGATCTTGATGAGAGGTCACAAAAGCTACTGTTACTATATAAAGATTCGTTCAAAGTCTATGACCTGATAACTAGAGAGTTGAAAGCAGATATAGCGCTAAAAAATCATCCAATAAGTATCGGATTCAAAAGTGATAGCGTTGTTTATGGCCTACTAAAGAACGACAAGCTAAGACAAAATCAAGCTTTTCTCTATGACCTAAATGCGATGAAGATGATTCTCTTACCTCTAGATAAGGTTAGTTGGTTTTCTCCTTACAAAAACGGCAGCTATGTTTATATTGATGTAGAGGGCAGAGTATGGATTAAACAGAGTGATGGGAGCACTAAAAATGTTGCCAATATTACAAAAAGCTACTTTAAAGACTCTTTTGCGTTAAAGGAAGGCGAACTATTCCACTCGGATGGAAAAAACATATTTAAATACGAACTCGAATTGGATAGTTCTCAGCCCAAACTCATTTCATCAGAACTTTCTAAGAACATGTTTATTAATGATATTCACATTGTTGATAGTAGCTCAAAGCTGGTTCTAGATATTGTTAGTGTATCTTCAAACTCACTAATTTATGCAGATATTAGCCGAGTTGGACACTAAGATAAATCTTTACTAGCAACATGTATTACCGTATGACTACGTAATGTTATCCAAGAAATCATGTGAATTATCAAAACTTAAAAATAACTGCTCGCTGATAGTTGCTATGAATTAGCGACTACCATAGTATCTAGTATTTGCTTTTTGTCTGTGCTTGTGCACTCATCTTTTGTTCTTGTAAGTGTTTTACGCATTAGCCAATGGTACACCCTATTTTCATTTTCTATCCTTTTAAATCAATGGCTTATATTGTTTTCTACGACATACACTTCACAAGGTGCTAAGCGTCCTTTGTTGAATACCCATTTGAAGAGTTTTTCATATCCGCAAATCAACTTATACTCTCCGGTTGCATTGGCACCTAAGACAGTACAGGTCTGCTGTGTTGATGAGTTTATCAAGCGCATGATCTCCTGATTGATGTGATGCCACTGCTTGGTGTTTCTCTGTGCTGTATTTAAGGCAACACCTTTACCTACAAGGATCCCATTTTGTAGCGGAAAAAGTGTCTTAATTGCCTCTATGCTAATATCACGTCGGATAATTTTATTTGCAATTTCATCTTCTATTACACCTAGCTGTATGCCTTTATGGTTGCTTTGTATTGACGATACTTGGTTCATTGTTATTGCTTTCTTTCGTAGTTTGATAATAATTTCAGTATTAGAGTCTTCTTTTTTACTATTCATATCTTAACGTCTAAATTCCCGCAAACTATGGTAAAAACACTCTCTTCATGGAGTACAAAGTGGCAAGTAAATTTACTACCTGCTCGGATCTTATCGGATAAATCTTCAACTATTTCCAGCTCTAGCAAGTGTTTTTCAGTGTCTAACATGACTAACTTTGCCGCATCAAAGCCAAAGTATTTTTCCACATATTTATAGATAGCTTTAAATAAACTCTCTTTAGCAGAAAATAGTAATGTCACTAGATCGGAGTCATTAAAATTACTATGTTTAAAGGCTAATTCCTCTTCTTGTGAAATTACTAAGTCTCTGATTTCATTTGATATATCTTCTTTCATCCAGTGTTCTATATCGATTCCTAAGTATTCGTACTCACTTTCAATTGCTGCGGCACAGATAGCACTTGTATCAACATGAGAGATAGAGCCTAGAAGTCCTTCAGGCCAAATTGGTTGTCTGTTTTCTCCAATAGGTATTTGCTTACAACTCCTGTTTAGAGATTTTACAGCTTGCGATGCACAAAAACGGCCTGCTAAAAATTCACTTTGGCGACTTTTTACCGCTGAGTGAAGTGATTCAGGAAACTCGATACCTAATTCATCAAACTGCATTGAGTTAAAGTTATCACTGTTAAATTGGCACTTATAAAGCTGTATGTCCTTTAAATGTGGTAAAGTATACGACTCAGTGGCTTCTATAAAGGCATTGTTTATACAATGGCTTTCTGATATTTTACGGTTGTGAAAATGTAACTGTTGCATAAGCATCTCCATATTCAAAAGAACTACTGGTCTTTTGAAATTGAAGGTTCGCACTTATCAACGATGCGACAGTATGCCAATGTATATAAGTCGCTAAGCAAAGCTGCTTGTAATTCTTGGTCGTTGTTTGTTGTGTTAGCTTCACTCGCATATGTATTAAAAGAAAGTAGAGTTGTTGCTAAGATTACTGCTAATTTTTTTGTTACGTTTTTCATGTGTTAATCCTTAATAATGGAACATAGTTGAATTGTTTAACTAGGCTTCAGGTCGCTCTCTAAAGCTCCATTTCAAGGTACTCAAGGTAGGATGATTAAAACTCTCGGAATGTTTTTGGTTCTTACTTTTAAATCGTGGGAATAGCTATTTATAATCTCGCGGAATTGTCACGGTATTGAATTTAAAGCTTTTTTTCTTGCTGGCATTAAGGCGGTGAGAAAAAAGGAAACAAAATCTTCTGGTAAAGGTATTGTTTGCGATGGAAATTAAGTGTGGGAATTGGGATGTCTTTGTTGATGATCTCGTTGTGCAGATCCACGATGAGACATTTAAACTAGAGCCCAAAACGATGGACTTATTGGTATGCCTGGCTAAAAATCAGGGTAATATCATGTCTAAGGATGCTCTAATAGAAAGTGTATGGGATGGTATGGTCGTCAGTGATCATGCGGTGACATCTTGTATCGCAAAACTAAGAAAGGTGCTTTCTCAAGATCAGAGTATTCCAATATATATTGAAACTATCTCCAAGCGCGGTTACCGTATCCCCAAGCAGGTATATGTTTCGATCTGCAATAAAGAAGAGGTAACTGAAACTACGAGCCATACATCGGCAACGAGTACGAATAATATCAAACTGATCAAGGTATCAGTCGTATTGATATTTGCACTTGTTGTTATTTTGGTGGTGTTTTATAGCGCAGATACCTTATCCATTGTTAAAGAGAACCATGTTGTAGAGAAGCCGTTAAAGTTTCAAGGTATGCACCCGGTCACTAGTTTAGAGGGGCCTGAGAAAACACCTAGAGCTTCACCGGATGGGAAGTTTATTAGTTACTTATCTTTCAACCTTGATGAGAAAAGGTGGGATATCAATATATCGTTGTCATCTTCTAGGGAAATTGTACATCGCATCTTAGACGTTTCTGAATTTACGGCTCCAGCATGGTCATTTTCCAGTGATAAAATTATATTTCATAGAATAGGAGAGGATTTTTGTGAAATCTATATAGCTGGCTTGCGTGAAAGTACTTGGAGTGAAGAAAGCGTTTATACTTGTGAACTATTCAGCCATGCTATGGATTTTGCTTGGGATAAGAAAATCGAACTTATCTACTTTAATGAAAAACCATACCTAACTGAGCCCGCGGCAATCTTTCAGTTAAACCTAAATACTGGACGAAAAGTACAAGTAACTAATCCAATCGTTAGTGGCTTTGGAGATTACCGTTTAAACTATTCATATGACTTAGGTCTGTTATATTTTCTCCGCAACGAGCATTGGAAGAAGAGCACTGATTTTTATAGCTTAGATCCTCTCAAACAAGAGATAACGCACTTATTTAAAAAAGATAGATTAATCAAATATTTTACGCTAACCGAAGCCGGTTATCCGCTGTTTTCCAGTAGCAAGTACTCCTTTGATTATTTTGATTTATTAACTACGAAACAACATTCTGCATATCGAGCTTCTTTTCCGATAAAGCACCCACAGATATTCGCTGATGATAACAAGCTGCTATTCATGGTGGAATCGATAAAAGGGAGAGATTTAGAAGTTTTCTCACATAATAAGGATGTGCCAACTGCGCTACTTAAAACCCTCAACACTTCTAGGGACGACTATAGCCCTAGGTTTGCCAACAAGACAGGGTTACTTGCGTTCGTCTCCAATCGTAATGGTTCACCGCAAGTGTTTGTTGTTAATATGCAAGGTAAGGTGATTTCTACGAGTAAGTTACCTGAAGAAGTGCGCCCAACAGGCTTAGTTTGGTCAGCAGATGATTCAAAAGTTTTATTTTTATTCGAACAAGATATATACTCAGTGAATGCAAACACTGGCGAGCATGAAGTGACTGAGTTATACCAACCTTATTACGCATTCAGTGATGTAGCTCGAGAAGGTCGTTCGTATTACCTGTCTTCCGACCATAAATTGGATTGGCAGATATATAAGGTAGGCGACAATCAAGTTGAGCAAGTAACAGATAAAGGAGGGTATTATGGCATCGAAAGTGATGACGGGAAGTATCTTTATTTTAGTAAGTTTAGAGCGAAAGGGCTCTGGCGAACCGCTATCGATGTCGGTAACGAAGAGTTAGTGATCCCCGATATTGATCTATTGAATACTGGCGGGTTTCAAATATTAGGAAAGTACCTTTACTATAAAGAAAATACCAAAGACGGGTTTATTGTCTTTCGGTTTGATACTGAAAATGATGAGCTAGAGCAATTTGCTAATATCAAAGGTGAAGTCGATAAAGGATTTAGCGTTTCATTTGATGGGAAATATGTTATTTATACAAATAATATGACAGAGGTTGAGTCTGACATCGTGATGGCTGAAAGGTTACGCTAGTATGTACGGTTTTCCTCTTTTGTTAATTGCTGAACAAAATAGATGAATGTCTCACGTGTGAGATGTGTTGTTCACGCAACATGGTGACGCATCATAGCACTTTCATTTAATGTGCAATAAATTTGAGAAACTAAGGCTGACGCCAAAAAAGATAAAATCTCGCACCTGACCTGAGGTTTATGTAAGGAATGAGCTAATTGAATGCTTTATCGCTCACCTTAATTATTTACCTAGTTTAGGGATACCGAGGAAAATTTATGGGTCAATAACTCGGCTATTGGAAGTGAATTTAACGCCTCTAGCGCTATGGTTGGATACCAAAGAGGCGATAGTTAGCAAAAGTGCAGGTATTAAGTGTAACCAAAACGAAAAGTTGTGCTTTATGTGCACGGACCAGGAAACCTTAGTGGTTTCAATGTTATTAACAAAATTTCACTATCTGCGGATAGAACATTTGGTTAAGTAAGTCGGAAACACAATGAACAGTAGGCTGTATCAGTTCACTATTTACAGGAAAAATAATGAAAACAATAGAAGTAAATTTTGACGGCTTGGTCGGCCCAAGTCACAACTTTTCGGGTTTATCATCAGGAAATCGCGCTTCACAATTTAATAAAGGACGCATATCCAACCCAAAATTAGCTGCCTTACAAGGGTTAGAAAAAATGAAGTTGTTGATGGATAGTGGTTTAACACAAGGGATACTTCCGCCTCAGCTGAGGCCTGATATTAGCATGCTAAGACGGTGTGGCTTTACGGGAAGTGAGCACCATATCATTGATAAAGTTTCCAAAATAGAGCCACAACTACTGAGCCTATGTTATTCATCGTCATCAATGTGGGCCGCCAATAGCGCTACAATTTCTCCCAGCTCTGACACGAGTGATGGTAAGCTACACATTACGGCTGCTAACCTTGCATCTAAGTTTCATCGGAGTTTAGAAGTAGAAGGTACAGAGTTAGCACTAAAGAAGATTTTTAAAGATAGTGATAAATTCGTGCACCATCCAGCATTGCCTCCTGCTGAGTTATTTAAAGATGAAGGCGCTGCAAACCAACTGCGATTTTGCAATGAGTATGGTGACGCTGGTTTAAACGTATTCGTTCATAACCAATGTGCAACGGTTGCGGAGAATGAAGGTAGACAGTCGCGTCAAGCGCATGAAAGTATCCGGAGATTACATCAGTTAAACTCAGATACAACCATCCACTTAATGCAAAACCCTGAAGTTGTGTCAAAAGGTTTTTTCCACAACGATACTATTGCTGTAAATAATAAAAATGTTTTTCTCTATCATGAAATGGCTTATATACACCATGATGAATTGACAACAAAGATAGCCGAATATTTTGGGGGTAGGTCAAACTTTTACCCTATCTGCGTACCTTCAGAAGTGATCAGCCTAGACTTGGCTTTGAAAACGTATATGTTTAATTCTCAGCTTATTTCTATAAATAGTGAACATATGGCATTAATCGCTCCGATTGAATGCAGTATGGAACCAACAGTTAAACAATTTTTGGATAGCATTATCACCTCTGATAACCCTGTGAAGTCGATACATTATGTCGATCTTAGGCAAAGCATGTTAAATGGAGGTGGGCCAGCTTGTTTACGTTTGCGTGTACAGCTGACAGAAAGAGAGCTCGCGGCGGTGCATTCAGGGGTTATCCTGACACCTGAACTGTATGCACAGCTTCGTCAGTGGATTGAAAAATACTATAGAGATCAGCTTAGTGTAGAAGATTTAGCTGACCCTAATCTATATGTAGAAAGCTGTGAAGCATTGGATAACCTGTCGCAAATTTTAGATTTAAATTCGCTTTATTTTTTTCAGCAGAGCGAAATATAAAAAGATATGGCACTCATTGGGGAGTGCTATATCACATACAAATTTAATTAATCATTATTTATCAATGAGTAGTGTTTAAAGTGTAACAGAAGAATTAGAACCTACGCTTTAATACTAAGATTGTCATAGAGTTAAGAGGAAAAGAAGTTGATTGAACAACAAAATAAGCCACTTCCCAAAGTGCTACTAAAGTTGATTGAGAATAGTCAAAACTATCCTGATAAGGTGGCTTTCACGTTTATCGAAGCGCAAGGTGAAGTAGAACTTACTTTTAAAGAGCTGGAACATCAAGCGAGAGTAATGGCTAAGCAGCTCTTAGATAACGGAAAGAAAGGCGATAGAGTTGCACTTCTACTTCCAAATGGAGCGGCATATATTATCTCGATGTATGCATGTATGTTTGCTGGCTTGGTATCAGTCCCCCTCTATCCCGCAAGAGCGAAAGATAAGCACTCCAGAATCGATGCTGTTGTTGATAACTGTAATTCAACTATCATAGTTACATTAAGTGATAATCTTGAAAATACAAAAGCTTACTTTGACAGTAGCAGCTATGATTTTCACAGTAACATCGTAACGTTTGAAGCATTGTTAGAAGGTGATGCGATAGAAATTGACACCCAAATTGATGCTGACGACATCTCATATCTACAGTATACATCAGGTTCTACAGGGATCCCGAAGGGAGCAATCATTACCTATGGAAACATCGCGGCAAACTTAGATGCATTAATTGCAGCGAGTGATAGCAGTGAAAAGGATGTTTTTGTAAATTGGTTGCCTCTGTTTCATGATTTAGGGTTAGTAAATACGCTATTCCTACCTGCTTATATTGGTGCCCAGTCAGTTATTATGTCTCCTTCTGACTTTATCAGAAACCCATTTTCGTGGTTGTCCGCCATTGATAAATATAAAGGGACGATATGTGGTGGTCCAAACTTCTCGTTTGATCATTGTTGTAAGCATGTTACGGATGAGCAGGTATCACAGCTAGACCTCAGCAGTTGGCAAGTTGCATTCAATGCTGGAGAGCCTATCAGGGCGAAGACTTTTGAGAAGTTTCACGATAAGTTTAAATTAGCAGGCTTTTCAAAAGAAGCTTACTATCCTAGCTATGGAATGGCTGAAATCACAGTGTTCTTAAGTGCACCACTGCGTGCTAATTGTGCAATAACAACTCACTTTTGTACCGAGTCCCTTGGTGCGGGAATTGCGAAGGCCTTGGATACTGGTGCAACAGCAGTAAACTCGACAACTCTTTTGGGGTGTGGTCAAACATATACAGACCATAGTGCAATCATTGTAGACCCCACAACACTTGAAATTTTACCAGATAATCAGATTGGTGAAATCTGGGCCAGTGGTAGTAGTGTGGCGCTAGGTTATTGGGGTCGAGAGGAAGAAACTGCTAAGACATTCGGTGCACAGCCAAAGGGGAGTGATGCCAAATACCTCAGAACAGGTGATTTAGGCTTTATCTATAATGGTGAAATATATGTCGCGGGTAGAATAAAAGATACCATCATCATCAACGGAACTAATTATTACCCACAAGATATAGAGTTTGTCGCAGAACAAGCGCTAGAAGGGTTGCCTCTTGGGAATGCTGCTGCATTTTCAATAGAAGATGAAGCAACAGAAAAGTTAGTGCTTGTGCAAGAGTTACGCCCAAGCAAAGATATCAAAGAAGAATTAGACTCGGTTATTCATAAAATCAGTGAGGCTATCAGTACACGTATAGGGCTAGATATTTACAGTATCAAGCTGGTACGCAAAGGTAAGCTTTTAAAAACCTCTAGTGGCAAAGTGAAAAGGCAAGCGACAAAAGAGTCATTCTTAAATGGAGATCTTGGAGAATATCATGGTGTAACATTTAAGGATACACCAAGTGAATTGGCAGATAATCTTGAATTAACTCGTCAGATACAAGCTAACGCTGTAGAGCGCACTACACTATTCGAATATTTACAAGCTGAGATATCATCTGTTACTAAACAGCCTATTGATAACGTGAGTTATGATAGTTCTTTATTGTCATTAGTGATGAATTCACTGCGAGCGTCGCAATTACAAGCTAGATTAGAAAGAACATTTTCCGTTTCCTTGCCACTTGCCGAATTACTCGCAGTTGCTAAGGTCAAAGACTTAATTGATACCATTTTATTAAAATTAAATAACGTTAAAACTGAGCAATCCATTGAACCTCAACAGATCATTGAAGGTAAGCTTTACCCTGCAAGCGCAAATCAAAGGTCTTTGTGGTCGCTACATCAAAGAACGCCATTACAAACAGCCTACAATATTCACTATGCCTTTAAGTTCGAGTCATCAAGCTTGGAGATTGATCGGGTAAAGTGTGCTTGGGATAAGGTGATTGCCAAACATGCGGCGTTACGTACGCAATTTCAATTTGCTGATGGCATCCTAAATCAAAAGATTTCTTCTGATCTCGGTGAATATTTTACGCACAAACACTGTAATAACTCTGTTGCAGTAGAGGACGCATTACGGCAAGCCGCTTCGTATCATTTTGATTTGGAGAATGGCCCTTTAATTAGAATTGAACTAATCAGTTCCAGTGAAGACAATTATTTAGCGATTACACTTCATCACATTGTGACAGATATGCACTCAATGATGATCTTAATCGAAGACTTCAAGTGCTTTTATACAGCCAATACAGTAGAGGAGTATGAACAAACGAACGCATTTTCTTATGTTGACTTTACACTGTGGCAAAGCAAAGTGGAGCGTTCTGAACCCTATCAAACGCAGCACGAATTCTGGCAAGATAGGTTAAGTAACGTAAACCCTAATCTAGAGCTAGTTACGGACTTTGTTCGTCCTAAATCATACTGTTATGATGGTGAAGTGGCCTCGTTGATGCTAAATAGCGATGAAAAAGAGGCTGTTAAGCAGTTTGCAGTGAGTAATAACATTACGATGAACCAGCTGCTTCTATCTATTTATTTTCTTTTCCTATATAGATATACAGGCCAAGATGACATTGTAGTTGGCACTCCAAGTATGGGTAGGCATCTTAGCTGTTTTAACTCAATAATTGGGTATTTTGTTAACCCTCTCCCTATTCGAAGCAGTTTAAGTCGAGATCTGACTTTCCAACAGCTACTCACAGATATAAAACAAAATCTATTGTCTGCAATGGCAAATAGCCAGGTACCGTTTGAACATATTGTAAATAGTACCCTAAGTACTCGGCTTGAAAATTTTGCACCCTTGTTCCAAACCATGTTTGTGTACCAAACAACCGATGCAAAAGACTATGAAGTACTTGATATACTGCTCAATAATAGTGGCGCACTTGCCTTGAGTGAAAATGAAAGACTGATCCCGGTGCAACGCGATAAGTCGACGGCTCAGTTTGATTTAATGTTAGAAGCAACAGAGTTCGATCAGAGTATAAAGTTAGAAATTAACTATAACACTTCCTTGTTTGAGCGTGCGACAGCTGAGAATATGCTCAACAGTATTAAAGAGTTGCTATTTGCAGTAATACAAAACCAGCATGAGACCTTAGATAAAGTCGCTATACTCAGTGAATCGCAGGAGCATAAAGTGGCAGCTATGCTGGCTCCTCGTAGACGCTTCAATAACGCATCAAATACCATTCAGTCTTTATTTGAAGCGCAAGTAGAAAGAGGGGCTGAGCAAATTGCTGTAGAGTCAACAAATGGCGATAAACTCACGTATCTTGAGCTCAATAAGCGAGCGAACCAGCTCGCTCGCCACTTGCAAGCGCAGGGCATTCGAGCTGGAGATAAGATTGCGCTGTTGATTGATAGAAACATTAATACCGTTGTTGCTATTCTTGCGGTATTAAAAGCTGGAGCTGCTTATGTCCCGCTCAATACGACTAATCCTTCGTCTCGTTTGGAGGGGATATTATTAGATGCTCAAGTTGATTTTATGATTTGTGAATCTAATACCGAACATACGATATTTGATGGTAAAAAATTCATTATTGATGCAGATGCTGAGTCACAAAAATTGGCAGAGTATAGTGGCCAAAACTTACAAGTTGATATTGAGAACAATGCATTAGCTTATGTAATTTATACATCTGGCTCTACCGGTAAGCCTAAAGGCGTGATGGTAACGCATAATAATGTCATGAGACTTATCGACTCAGCTTGTGAACTCTACTCTTTTTCAGATCAGGATGTATGGACTTTATTCCACTCTTATAGCTTTGACGTCTCAGTGTGGGAAATGTGGGGAGCCTTGTTTACAGGAGCTAAATTAATAGTGATGCCGCTTGAAATTGCTCGAGATTCCTTTGCAATGCGTAATTTAGTGCAACACTATGGGGTAACTGTACTTTCTCAAACGCCATCGGCTTTTTATCCTTTCATGGCTGTTGAAGGACTCGAAAGTTATCATCATGAACTCCGTTACGTGGTTTTTGGAGGAGAAAAATTAGAGCTACAGAAATTACAACCTTGGTTCGAAGCAAACTCAAACTCTCAAACCAAACTAGTAAACATGTATGGCATTACAGAAACTTGCGTCCACTCTACGTTTAAAGAAATTGGAGCGTCCGCATTAAAATCTACAGGTAACTTAATCGGCCAGCCTTTGGGTGATATTGGGATTTACATCTGTAATGACAGTATGCAAATACAGCCTTTTGGGGTGATCGGGGAGATGTACCTCACAGGGGATTGTGTCGCCAAAGGTTACTTAAATAATGAAACACTAACGAGTGAGCGATTCTTTAATCATCAGTTTCCTGGTCAACAAAGTTTACCAGTATACAAATCAGGAGATTTAGCGTATTTGCGACATGATGGCGAACTTTGTTATGTGTCTCGTGCAGACGATCAGGTCAAAGTGCGTGGCTTTAGAATAGAATTAGGAGAGATTGAAGGCTGTATTCAAGCGCTAGATGGTGTGAAAGAAGCCGCTGTTTTGTGCGTGACACATGATGAAAGCAAAAAGCTTGTTGGCTATGTTGTAGCAGATCAAGGGGTTGATTCTAAAGGTGTATTTACACATTTGAAAAGGTACCTACCGGATTATATGGTTCCTGCATCAATCATGATGCTCGATAATCTCCCACTTACTGCCAATGGTAAGTTAAATAAAAGAGCATTGCCTGAGCCTATTTATCATCATGGCAATGATGTTCAATCTGATACTGTACCTGTCACACCTTTGGAGCTTGAGTTACTGGATATTTGGGCCAGACTATTGAGCGTGCCGAAAGAGAATATTTCAAAAAATGATAGCTTTTTCTCTTTGGGTGGTGATTCAATCTTAGCTATTCAACTATCTTCTCAGGCTAAATTGGCTGGCTTATCACTTACACCAAATGATATTTTCAAGCACCCAACGATTGAAATGCAAGCCGTAGTAGGTGATAAGGAAAGTGAGGTCTTAATAGAATGTGAAACAGAATCTCGTAGTGCTCCACTCACTGCCATTCAAAAGTGGTTTTTCTCGTTGGATTTGGTTGACCATTCTCGTTGGACACAGTCACTAAGGCTAGAAGTGAAAGAAGGGATCTCAAAAGAGGTGTATCAAGCCGCATTTAAACAGCTGATACAAGCACATCGAATATTCAAAACTGGATTTTCAGGTGATGCTCAACACTACCTTGATGAGAATGCGCTTGCTTCTTTAGAATATAACACGGTAGGTTCTGCTCAGGAGGCCAGACTTCTTGAAGCTAAATTACAAGGTAGTCTGAATATTGAGACCGGTAATACTGTTGCTGCAAGTTATATTTGTTCACAAGACACTCCTGATTATATTTTTATTACTATTCATCATTTGATTGTCGATGCTGTTTCATGGCGGATCCTAATTGAAGACTTCTCCCATGCAATCTTAGATCGTGTTAATAATGTCGTGTCGGAGCGAAAAAATACGACTTCTTATTTTCAGTGGGCTGCGGAATTACATGCTTACAGCGACGTAGACTCGGTTGCCAAAGAGATCCCATATTGGCAAGGTGTTATTGATAAACACTACTCTGCTTTACCGTTTCGCTCCGAAATGCAAGCAACCTATGAAGAGCAGAAGAAAGTTACGGTTGAGTTAGGACAAAGTGAAACGCAGACATTGCTCAAAAAAGCCAAGGATACTTTCAATACAGAGATGCAAGATATATTGCTGAGTGCGCTTGGAATTGCATTACACTCATGGTCCGGTGGCTCTGACTTTATGATTGACTTAGAAGGGCATGGCCGCGCTAGTCTCAATGAACGTATTGATTTAAGCCGAACAATTGGCTGGTTTACAAGCATTTATCCATTCAGTCTACGTATCTCTGATCCCAGTGCTTTAGGGCAAACGGTAATTGAGACGAAGGAACGGTTAAGAAACGTGCCTGAAGCAGGATTTAATTACTCTGTGATCAATTATCTAGCTAATGACATACAACAAAATCATCGAGCCCCAATTTTGTTTAATTATCTTGGTCAGCTGGATTATTCACTACAACAAAGTGATGCGTTTAATAAAATACAGCTTGTTGAGGAGGGCGATAGAAATCCTGCCGACAAGAGAGCATACCCAATAGAGGTGCTTTCTAAGGTACAAGATGGTCAGCTTTGTATTGAGTTACTTTATGATGAGCTAACACTGAGTGAAACAACAGCTCGACAGTTGGTAAACGATATTCACACTCAGCTACAGCAATTTAGTCGTGTTTGTCTAGATCAAGATACGTGTTTTTATACGCCGAGCGATTTCCCGTTGATTGAACTGCCGGAGCATAAATTTAATTCACTAATTCATGATTTAAAACTGAGCACTAATAAAAAAATTAGCAATATATTGCCGACTACTGAAACGCAAGAGTCTATTTTATTCCATTGCCTATCCTCTTTGAACAAGAGCTTATACTTTGAACAAGTTAAGTTTAACTTTACAAAGAAACTAAATGCGCAATATTGGGCAGAAGCTTGGGAACAGGTAATTGAGAGGCATCAGATATTGAGGTCGGGTTTTGTCTATAAAAACTGTGCAAACCCACTGCTGGTTGTATATGAAGAGCAGCCATTCTCAATGACGGAGTATGACTTTAGTCACTTGGATGCGTCTACGAAAGTTACCTATCTTGCCAATGAATTAAATGCACAAAGGCAAAAAGGGTTCAATTTAGAAGATGTGCCATTGAGCCAATATCATTTATACAAAATGAGTGATTCATCATTCGTATTTGTCTGGAACTTCCACCATAGTATTCTTGATGGTTGGTCGATGGCCAACATTATCAAAGAAGTGCTTACTATATATGAGCAGCGTCTTGGTCGAGAGTTACAAGAGTTACCTGTTGCTGCAAAGCTAGAAGATTACGTTGAGTTTAAACTTACTAATACATCTAAAGAGAAAGAAACAGAGCGTTTTTGGTCTAATTATCTAAAAGGTATTTCTACGGCAACCACACTGCTCGCGGATAGGTACAATGACCCCAAACTAGATGAAGATCTTGAAGAAAAAGAGAATTTTGCTAAAGATTTTACACCTGCTCAAAGTGAAAAAATACATCGCTTTTTGACGAAGGAAAAGTTAACGCTTAATCACTTTATGCACACCCTGTACACTTTACTCATTGCCAGTCATAGCGGCAGTAAGGATATCATGTATGGCGAAACATACTCAGGCCGACCTGCTGAAGTTAAAGGGATTGAACAGTTGGCGGGTCTATTTGTTAAGTCTCTGCCAGTTAGGCAACGATTAGAGGCAGGTGAGACAATAAACTCCCTGTTGCAGAAGCAAAAAAGTGAGCAAAGCAGTAAAAATGGTCATTTAGATATTGAGCAAGATAGGCTATATAAATTGACTAACTTTAGTAGCTCACAGTTATTTGAAATTCTGTTGAACGTTAATAATTATCCAATTGATAATAAAACACTTGAACAGTCTACTTTGATAGATCTTCAGGATATTGAACATCATGGTGAAAGTCCGACAGCATTAACACTGATAGTAATACCACGAGATAATATACAGCTTTATTTCTGTTACGACGTTCGTCGCTTTTCTCGAGTAGCGATTACAAACTTACTGGATGATATTCATTATCTTGCAGAGCTGATATGTGACCAGCCAGATACATCAGTGACAGAAGTCTTGCAAAATCTAGATGAGCGTAAACGGAATCTGCGCTCAGCAACAAGCCGAAAACGAGTCATTAGAACAGGAACTTCTAGACGCGAACCTAGTAATATTTAGTAGAGAAATTGTATATGATTGAATTAAAAAGCAGCCCTAAAATGGCAAAAAGAACAATAACAAGAAGTCGTCAAGCTCCTATTTCTAGTTTAGATCTAGTGGCTTGTACTGAACTGTTTCAAGGTGACTCTTATGCACTGTTAATCACCCCCCAGGTTCCAGGCGTTAGCCTTAAAGATTGGACTCGTACGAACCAAAGCTTTATTGATCAAAAACTTTTGCAGCATGGTGCAATATTGTTTAGAGGCTTTGATGTTTATGGTGATAAGGAGTTTGTTGAATATGTTCGAGACTCACAGTATCAATTAATTGAATATGTAGAACGTTCTTCACCCAGAAAGACGATCGCGAATAATGTGTTTACTTCAACATTGTACCCAGATGATGAAACTATCGCGTTACACAATGAAAATACAGCGTCAATTTCATTCGCATTAAAAGTATGGTTCTTCTGTGAAGAAGAGCCGATCACTGGGGGAGCTACACCAATAGGTTGCAGCAAGCGTATATTGCAACATATAGACCCAGATGTATTAGATAAGTTTAGAAAAGTAGGCTGGACACTACATCGAAATTATGGAAAGTATTTGGCATATGATTGGAAAGATGCTTTCGCTGGACGTTCTAAAAGTGAAGTTGAAGAATACTGCCGTGTGAATCAAATTGACTTTCGATGGAAAGAAGACGACGGCCTCTTCACTAGCCAAACTCGCTCTGCCACGATTATTCACCCGCAGACTAATGAAGAATGTTGGTTCAATCACATTGCCTTCTGGCATCGTGCAAATTTGCCACCGTTTGTACTTGAAAGCATGTTAAGTCAAGTGGGTGAAGAAGGGTTACCATTTGATACCTTGTACGGTGACGGTACAAGGATCCCAGATGATGTAGCGAGACACTTGAAAGAAGCATATTTAAAAGAAAAGAAAATGTTTGATTGGCAAAAAGGGGATGTACTACTTATTGATAATGTGCTCTCTGTTCACGGAAGGGAGGCATTTACAGGCCCAAGAAAAGTACGTGTAGCCATGGCTGACCTTTATTCAAGACCTGAATTTTAATAATAATAATTAGGAGAAAATTATGTCTGATGGATTTCTGACTTCACCACAGCAGAGGGATCTTTTTCAAATACTTGAGCATGATCGCTCTGGTGCACAAATTGTAGTAGAGCTTAAAGGTAGTGTAGATATTGCTGCTTTAAAAGAATCTTTAAGCACTGTCGTGGAAAGGCATGAGATCTTTCAGACAGATTACACTGTTATTCCAGGGATGAAGTACCCACTGCAAGTGCTAGCGGGAGCAAACCTCGAATGGAGCGAGCATGAATTGAGTGAATCGTCGCTAACAGAGATTGCTAAAGTACAAAATGAAGAGTTCCAAAAAAGTGGTAATAGCAGCACAGTATATATCTCTTTAGTAAAAGAAGCCGAGAATAAGCATCATATCATTCTTTGCTGTCATGCCCTGGCTATGGACTACCAAGCCGTAATGACTATGCTAAAAGAGTGGTCCTATTGCTACGATGCTATACACGGATCAGGGTGTCCTGAACTGGAGGAGCCTCTACAGTATATCGACTATGCAGCATGGTTAGATGAGCTTCAAATGTCAGATGATGCTTTTGAAGGAAACAAGTTCTGGAGCAATTATTGCAAAGACTTTTCCCCACGTTTTAGCTTTGCGCTTGAAGAGCCAACAACAGAGCGTGCGTACACCCAACACAGTCAAGTTGTTAACTTACCTAGTGTGTATACAGAGCAGCTTAATGCGTATTGTTCACAACATGATTTGCGGGCTCAAGACGTGCTTTGCTCGATGTGGCTTTTAATTGTCTCACGCATGAGTGGGCAATCCAATCAAGCTGTCTCATTCAGGGTTGAAGGGAGAGATGATGAGCAGCTACAAAGTGTCATGGGTATAGTTCAAAAAGACATACCAATTTGTGTGGACATCACTGAGTTTAAATCATTTTTACCACTTGTTAAGCAACTTTCTAGGCAGTTAACTTCTATTCAAAGTTGGCAAGACTTTTATAAATGGCCTGAGTGTTGGAGAGAAGAAGCATCGGAATCGTTAGATATCGGTTTCGCTTTTTATAACAGCGCCTCTACACTTACTTGTTCCAACAGCGAGTTAAGTTGGGCCCCTAAACATATCCAGCTGGCTCCTTCTCTACACAAGCTAGCTTTGCATGCCGAAGTAAACATCGACAATAATATCGAGCTATGTTGGCGCTTTGACAGTAATGCTTATACTGAACAAGTAATCCAACAAATAAACAATGCGTTTATTACCCAAATGCGTTACTTGTTATCAGCACAAGTTGATGGGTTGCACAATATACCGATATTCGAGTTAGAAGAAGCAGCGCTAGATAATACCAAAGTTAAAACATCGACAGGCAATACAGTAAACAAAGCGATCCACCAACTAGTTGCAGAGCAAATCAAACAATGCCCCGATAAAGTGGCACTAGAGCATGATTCGGACACGCTTAGCTATCAAGAATTGGGTAATTGGGCGAATGCTATTGCGCAAAAGTTAGATGACAATGGGGTAGAAAAAGGGGAAGTAGTTGCCGTTTTTGCACCGCGTTCATTTTTACTGATCGCTGCTATGTTAGGGATTTCAAGAGCAAATGCAGTCTATTTACCACTGGATACTGAGTACCCAGAAGAACGCATCAAATACATGATTGAAGATTCAAACGTCAGCAAGGTTATTTGTTTAGCAGATGATCAACAACAGCTAGAGAAATACAACTTACAGCTGATTACGGTTAATAAACCCTGTGAATCAATAGCATACAATAAAAATCATGAATATTGTCAAGATGACGATGCCTATATGATTTATACGTCTGGCTCGACAGGGAACCCAAAAGGGACTTTAATACCACATCACTCAGTGATAGCACATACATTATCCATGATTGAGTACTATCAAATGAGCGTAGCTGATCGTTCGCTCTTATTTGCACCAGCAAACTTTGATCCATCTATTGAACAAATCTATGTTGCGTTGGCGAGTGGAGCGACACTATGTATTAGAGGGCCCGTTGTTTGGAGTCCTGCTGAGTTAGCTGAAAAGATTGCACAGTATCAGTTGAGCGTGGTTAATATACCTACAGCATATTGGAATCATGTGGTTGATGATTGGCAAAACTTACCATCACTTGAAAAGGTAAGTAGCCTAAGGCTCATGATCGTCGGTGGAGATCGGATGGTAGCTGACAAAGCGAATAGTTGGAACGAGCTATTTGAAAACACTGTCAGATTAATAAATGCTTATGGCCCAACGGAAGCAACGGTAACGGCACTGGCGCATGAAGTTGGTCGCGACCAAAGTAACGCTATCTCAATCGGGCAGCCGTTACAGGGAAGGGAGGCTTATATCTTAGATGAAAAAATGAACCCTTTGCCCCCAGGCTTTGTTGGCGAGCTATATTTAGGTGGGATGAGCCTTGCTAAAGGCTATATAAACCGTGATGAAGAAACACGTGCTAAGTTTGTAACCTGTGAAATTGGCTCACAACGGAAGCGATTGTATCGTACAGGTGACAGAGGGTATTACGACATAGATGGTTTATTCTACTTCACAGGCCGAAACGATGCGCAGTTGAAAGTTCAGGGCTATCGCGTTGAGCTTGGTGAGATTGAATCGCAGGTACATGCTATTGCAGGAGTTACAGAGGCGGTTGTTATAGGACACCCATCGAACGGTGATGCAGATAGTGTTGAGCTTATGGCATTCTTCACGGCTGAAGCTGCCACAATAGATGTAGAGCAGCTGAAGAACACGCTAAAAAGCAAAATGCCGGACTATATGATACCCAATGCACTATTTCAGGTTGAAAGCTTTCCGATGACACCGAGTGGAAAAGTGGACAGAAAAGCTTTGGTAAGCGAAATAGATAAGTATCAAAAGGAAGAAAGTCGACCCTACCTTGCGCCAACAACAGAAACAGAAACTGTATTAGCTAAGGTATGGGAGAGTGTCTTTTCACAAGACAAGGTGAGTATCAATAGTAGCTTTTTTGGGCTATATGGAAACTCTCTCAAAGCAATGAGGATGATTGCAAACATTCGTGACGCATTGGAAGTTAAGCTGACAATTAAAGAAATATATGATTCAGAAAGCTTAGCGTCGATGGCCGCACTTATTGATGAGAAAAAAGGTAAAGCGACGAGTAAACAAACTCAGTTGCCTGAGATTAAGCCGCTCAGCGGCACAGAGGATATTCCTTTATCTTATGGTCAAGAGCGAATGTACTTCCTTGATAAAATTGGTGAAAGTACAAAGTACCATATGACAGGCTTTGTTAAGATTAGTGGCCAGATTGATACTAAGGCTTTGGAAAAAGCCATTGCTTACACAATAGCAAGACACGATTCGCTGCGAACTAAGTTTAGTGAGTTAGGCGAGCGACTTTGCCAAATTGTGGAGCCACATATTCAGCTTCCATTACAACAGCTAGATATGTCTACAGAGGCTGATATTACTGATCTATCAAGCTATAGAGCGACATTAGAAAGCTGGGTTGAAAAACCATTTAACCTTGGTGAGTTGCCCTTGATCCGTGCATTACTTGTTCGTTTTGCAGAAGATAAATGGGTATTAGGACTATGTATGCACCATATTGTGGCAGATGGGTTGTCTCTGAATATTATTCTTGATGATATCACGTCTAGCTATAGAGATTTTGTACAACAAAAAGATGTGGAGGTCGTGCATCCTGCCATTCAATATACTGACTATGCGAAGTGGCAGCGCGACTTTATCAACGAGAAGACATTAGCTAATGAAGTGAAGTTTTGGAATAAGGAATTAAGTGGCTATCAAAACTTAGAAATGCTAACAGATCACCCAAGACCTAAAGTACTGTCAGGTAAAGGGGAGCGAGTACTTTTCAATCTAGACAAAGGACAATTTGATTCCTTAAAATCTCTATGTGATAGCCGTCAATTAACCGTATTTAGTATGTTAATCAGTGCGGTTCATCTCCTTTTACAACGATATTCAAATCAAACGGATTTTTGTCTGGGTATCCCGGTTGCAAATCGAGAGCAATCTCAAATCCAAGATACTGTTGGACTATTTTTAAATACAGTCGCATTTAATTTAAAAGGTATTTCTCAAGACAGTTCGGTTGGCCGTTTTCTTGAAACAACACAGGAGAAGATGCTAGAGGTACAGTCCAACCAAGCTCTGCCTTTTGAAAAGGTTGTAGAGCTCGTTGAGCCTGACAGAGACCTTAGCAGAAACCCCCTATTCCAAGTATTAGTTAACTATCTTGACCTAAATAATAATATTGACTTTGCAGGGTGTGATGCCGAGCTGATAGAGCCATTACAAATATCGGCCAAATTTGATTTAACTTTTGACTTTGCCAATACGGATGCTGGTGGGCTTGAACTACAAATCGAGTATTCTCAGGACTTATATAACAGAAGTACAATTGACAAAATTGGTGAGCAACTATTATACCTATTAGAATCGCTACAAGCGCAGTGGCTAAGTCCAATAAAGGATATTTCATATCTAAGTGAAGCGGATAAAAACGCTATCTTAAGTCACAGTAGAGGTAAGAAAAGCGATTTAGCTGCTACATCTGTGAAAGACTTATTTGCTCAGCAAGTTCAGGTATCTGGCCATAAAACGGCGATCAAATGCGAAGGGATGGAATTTAGCTATGAAACCCTAGATGCTCGAAGCAACCAAGTGGCAAATATGCTGCTCCAGTCTTCTCAGTTTGTACAAGGAGACTTTGTCGGTATTTTGATGGAGCGCTCTGAGAATATATTGATCACCATGTTAGGGATCATCAAAGCGGGAGGTGCGTTTGTTCCTTTAGATCCTACCTATCCAGCTGAGCGATTGGGATATATCGTTGAAAATAGCGACATGCGTTTAGTGATTTGTAGTGACACGCTAAGTGTTCAGGCAAGCCAGTATGGAGATGAGGTCACAGTATGCCGTATAAGCGAAACTGAGCATCTCAGTAGAGCTGCTGCCAGTAAAAAGTTAGAGCAAGAGCAACTGGCATACGCAATTTACACATCGGGTAGTACAGGAAAGCCTAAAGGGGTTCAAATATCACATGGAAGCTTTGTAAACTTCTTGATGAGTATGCAAGTAGAGCCTGGGTTTAACCGTGACGACTCCATTCTTGCCATTACACCATACAGCTTTGATATAGCGCTACTTGAGCTCTTTTTGCCTATTGTATCAGGTGGAACTTGTGTGATTGGCTCAAACGCTCAGTTAGCTAATATTGAGTCATTGGCGAACACCATCTCTGATGTCAAACCCAGCGTATTACAAATGACGCCTTCAACTTGGAGTGCATTGCTCAATTTCGGTATTGACCTCCCTAACAGCATTCGTGCGCTCTGTGGTGGTGAAAGCATGCCAACACAACTGAAGCGTCAGTTGTTAGATGTGACGAGTGATGCCTGGAATATGTACGGCCCAACAGAAACGACTATTTGGTCATCTTGCACTAAAATTAGTCGTGACGAGTCTGTTGCGTTAGGTCAGCCTATCTTGAATACAGACTTGTATATTCTTGATGAGAACCTTTCATTAAGCCCACAAGGCGCGCAGGGAGAAATTTATATTGGTGGTGCCGGCCTCTCAACTGGTTATATTGCTCGTGATGATTTAAATAGCCAGAGCTTTATAGACTCACCTTGGGGTCGATTATTCAAAACAGGAGACATGGGCCGTTGGGTCGGTGAACGAGATAACTTAAGTGTGCAGTATCTTGGCCGAAAGGATACTCAAGTTAAAGTTCGTGGATTTAGGATTGAGCTGAGCGAAATTGAATCAATCCTTGAGCAACAGGCTGATGTCTCTGCAGCAGTCGCTATGATTAGTGGCAAAGGAGATATGACCACATTAGAAGCGTTTGTGCAGGTAATTGATGGCGGAAGTGTTGATACGCAAAGTTTGCTAACAATATTAAAGCAGCAGCTACCGCATTACATGGTACCTAATTATATTCAGCTACTTGAGCAACTTCCGAAAACACCAAGTGGTAAAGTGGATAGAAAGGCGTTAGCTAATCAGTTTACTGTCGCAAACGAGGTGCAAACATACGAGCTACCAAAGTCTAAAACAGAGCAAGAGCTATCGGTAATGTGGTGTGACGTTCTTGGTGTCTCACACGTGAGCAAAACAGACGGGTTTTTCAAACTAAAAGGCCACTCATTAAAATTGGCCAGTCTGTATAAACGGATCAAGGCCCACTTTGATGTAACCTTTTCACTGCGAGATCTGTTTGAAGCAGATTCATTAGAGCAGATGGCAAGCTTGATCGATAGGCATACATCAGGGGGGAATAAACAAGAGGCAATAATCCGTAATACATCAGCAACAGAGGGGCCGCTTTCTTTTGCTCAGCAAGGCTTATGGCTAGCAGATCAAATAGATAACCATCACACTAGGTATAATAATGTTGCAGCTATTGCCTTAACTGGCTCGCTCAATACTGCGAAGCTTGAGCAAGCAATCAATTGTGTGGTGGAAAAACATGCGGTACTGCGCACTGCGATTATGATGGATGTAGAAAAAGGCATCCCTCATCAAAAACTGGCTGCAATTGGAACTGTTGCATTACCAATTGAGCCGCTGCACCACCTACCGGAGTTTGAACAGCCGGATGCCATCAATAAAGTAGTTACCGAAGAGGAAGCTTACCAGTTTAACTTATCTGCTGCGCCTTTATGGCGGGCTCGTTTATTACAGCTCTCACCAGAGAAGTTTATTTTGGTGCTTAACTTCCATCACATTATTACTGATGGTTGGACAACGCGTCTGTTCATCAGTGAGTTGTGTCGCTTCTATGAGCAAGGACATAATGAGCAATCTACTACAGATACCTGCGATTCTGTAAGCTATATTGACTACGCCGTTTGGCAAAGAGATACGCGTAAAGATGAGCTCCAACAGCTACGCTTTTGGCAACAGTATTTGGCAGATATGCCAAACACGATGCTAGCACTGAGTGATAAGTCTGTACCGCAAGCCGGTGACGTGATTACAGGCTCCCAACAGTATGAGTTAGGCGCTGATTTGACGTCACAGCTAAGACGATTTAGTGATCAGACACACTTTTCACCATTTATGCTGCTTCAAACCGCATTCAATCTTGCGCTTGCAGCATTAACTGGAGAAAAAGATATTGTTATCGGGACAGATGTGGCAAATCGTGAGCATTATCAACTTGAGAATACAATGGGTTTCTTTGTAAATCAGGTGGCATTGAGAAATGCTGTAGATCATGACAGCAAGGTCTCAGAATTTCTTGATCAGGTTAAATCTAACACCTTAGATGTGTTGAGTAATCAAGAGGTGCCATTTGAAAAAGTTGTCAATCATCTAAGAGGAACGCAAGCAAATAGAAAGTCACCGATTTTTCAGATCAAGCTATTTTTAGATCAAGCGCCAGACACCGAAATTGCATTAGAAAACGTGCATTGTGAAGTTTTAGATATCGGTGAGCCCAAAGCTCGTCTTGATTTAACACTAGGTCTATTAGAGTATTCAGATACGATAAAAGGTAAGCTTGTCTATAATGCGAATGTGATAAGCGAAAAGCGAGTTGATGAACTATTGGCAATCTTTGAAGCTGCATTAAGACAGATTGCGGCAGGCGCAGATACAGTAAAAGTAGGTGAGTTAATTAATTCTCTGCAACAAAATCTTGCGACACAACGGCAGAATCAAGAAAATGCACTACTAGAAAAACAGTCAACACTTAAGATAACAGGGCGCCGCAGGGGGGCGGATAATAACGGTTCTGCGATTGTATTAACGCCCCCAAGCAACATCAGTGAGCCAATGTCTATCAGTGCTTCACAGCCTGGTGTGAACTTAAGGAATTGGATAAATAGCAATAAAGCTATTGTAGATTCTTATTATTCACGGTATGGTGCTATCCTATTTAGAAATTTCAATGTTGGATCAGTAGAAAACTTCTCCAGCATAGCGAATCTGCTAATCAGTGATTTAGTTGAAGATAATGGCGAGCACAATCCAGTTGATGGTCACGCGACTGTACAGACTCCAGTTCAGTACTCGAGCGAACATCATTTGTTGTGGCACAATGAAAATACATTTAATAGCACATGGCCTTCTCGAATTATGTTTGGGTGCCAAGTCGCCGCCCTTGAGGGGGGAGAAACGCCACTGGTAGACACGAATGCGGTTTATCAAGCTTTACCTGTTGAGGTTGTTGAAAAGTTTAAACAGCATGGTGTGATGTATGTTCGAAATTATTCTCGTACTGATGATGTAGGCTTAGGTTGGGAGAGCGTATTCTGTACAACCGATAAAGCAATTGTTGAAAGAAAATGTAAAGAGCAAAACATCCGCTTTGAATGGCTAGAGAAAGACAAGCTGCGGACTTATGCGGTAAGACCTGCTTTTGTAACAGACCAAGAAAATAAATGTTATTGGGTAGCTCAAATCCAGCATTGGCACTTTTCTTGTTTGGATGACAATACTAGGCAATCAATAGCGACTGTTTACAGCGAAAGTGAATATCCTCGTAACTGCTATTTTGGTAATGGGGACAAAATAGAAGATGGGTTTGTATCAGATTTATTAGCGCTATATAAAAAGCTTGAATCGTCATTTGCTTGGCAGGACGGCGATGCTTTATTAGTCGATAATGTCATGATGGCTCATGGGCGAAACCCGTATAAAGGTGACAGAAAGCTTCTTGTATCAATGGGCAACCTAATCACATTTGAAAGCTAAGGGTAATATTTTGAACGAAAATTGTTATGCAATGACAATTCAGCAACGCAACCTCTGGGCTCAACGCCCGGAGGTTGTAACTGAAAAGTATAATTCAGTGTCAATAATCATCAATGGTATTATTGATAGACAGCGGCTTAGAGACAGCTTACATGAAGTGATTAATGAACATGAATCACTGCGTATGGAGCTGGTACATGATGAGCTGTATCATCAGCCAAGACAGAGTGTCGTATCACCTAAATTAATATGGCAGGAGACGCCAGAGGGTGATGATAATCAAATACCTACAAGTGGAAGCTACGGCGTTCATGCGACACTAACAGCACTCGCGACTGATAAACATCAGCTAGCTATCCGTGTGCCAGTATTGTTTACAGATAGCCAGAGTTTACAGAATATCTTTAAGCAATTAGTTTCTCGGTACAATGGTAAAGCTCCCTCATTGGCTTCAACAGAATATATTGATTATGGACTTTGGCAGCAAGAAATGATTGAACAAGACAATCAAGCTACCGAATTTTGGTCATATCATGAAAATGAAGTCGAGGATATTCAAGCACCTTCTGAGCGTGGTAATTATGAAGTTGGATTACCTGATTCAGTCGAAAGTAATATTGTTCTAGCGCAGTGGGCTGGTGTATTGGCTCAGTACTCGGGGAACAACCCATTATCTATCAATGTGGTACTAGACGGTCGTGTGAACCCAGAGCTTCGAGATGCGGTGGGCTTGTATGCGCGAGCGCTACCTCTACAGCTAACCATAGGTGAAACTGAATCTGTAAAAGATGTTGCGTTGCAACTCGCCGATAAGCTCAAGGCGAACAGCGCGTATCAATTATATGCACCTGAAGCGATCAGTAGTTCTATGGCATTTGCTTTTCAAGAGATACAAATTCACAATGTGCAGGCTTCTGAAGGGGCTGAGTTCGTTATTGTAGATCTAGACTGTTGCCATACTTATCAAGGCATTGTGCTAAAGTTGCTTTGTTTTGAAAATGGCAAAAGAGTAGCCAAGTTTGATTATGCAGAAGATCAATACACGACAGAACAGATTGAAGACTTAGCTAATATGCTCTTATGTGCGTTGTCTCATCAAGATGACGATAAGGCACTGTTGGCGACTCAGCTTTTAGATGCTGAAAAAGAGCAAAGCTTACTGTCACAGCTTAACCCTACACCATCTACCACACCTAACTTGACGAGTTTGTTTTCTGACTCTTTTGCTGCATATGCAAAAGATATCGCTGTAACAAATGGTGAGGTTAGTTATGATTATGCCACGCTAGGCTCCGATGTGGGTAAATGTATAGCCTTTCTAACATCCCATGGCTACGGACGTGGCGACACGATAGGTGTGATGTTGCCTCGAAGCTATGAGTTACTTGTACTTCTCCTTGCATCTATATATTCAGGAGTTAGCTATTGCGCCATTGACCCTAAAACAAAGGGTAAACGTCTAGAGCGTTTGCTGACAGGTCTCAAATGCACGTTTGTGAAGCACTCCTGTGTAGAGGTGCTAGATAGTGTATGTCACGACACGAAGGTCTTTGATATTGATTCGGCATGGCAAAGTATTAGTGAATGTTCTGAGGTCTTGCTGCAAGATATCACTGACAACACTGATATTGCATATCGACTTTATACTTCTGGTTCTACAGGTGAACCAAAAGGGGTCGAAGTAACTCGTCAAGGGCTCGCAAATTATTTATCTTATGCAGCTAAGCATTACTTATCTCATCAAGGTAACAGCTTAGTTCATACCGCCATAAGCTTCGACCTGACTGTAACCTCGTTGTTTTCTCCTTTACTTGTTGGTGGCAGCGTTCAGCTGGTTGAGGGCGATGAGACTGATGATTTTAAACGTGCGCTGGTTGATATCAAAAATATCAACTTACTTAAAATTACCCCATCACACCTGAAGCTAGTAAACAGCTGGCTCGCCTCAGGGGAGTTGGAAAGCCTTTGTATAACCCATTTGGTTGTTGGTGGCGAATCCTTACAGCATGAAGATTTGGCTCCTTTGTTCCAACACAATCCAGATATCAAGGTGTTCAATGAATATGGCCCCACAGAAGCAACTGTAGGTTGTTGTGTAGCTAGATTAGAGCGTGGTGGTAAGGGCAACGCTGCAATTGGTCTGCCAATCGACAATATGCAAATGTATGTGCTAGATAACGCCCTGCGAGTTGCACCTTATGGTATTGCTGGTGAAGTTTATATTGGTGGTACAGGACTTGCTGCCGGCTACTTTGAAAAAGAACAACTCACGCGTGAGCGCTTTTTGACAGTGCGTATAGCTGGCGAGGATAAGCGACTATATAAGTCGGGTGACGTTGCTAAGTTAAATCGCACGAAACAAGGTGCAGAGTTAGTATTTCTAGGACGTAATGATCGACAAATTAAGATTAATGGCTATAGAATTGAGCTAGATGAGATTGAGCGCGTTATTAGTCAAGTTAGCGGTAAGAATACCTTGGTTACTACTCGAGAAAATCAACTATCCAAATTGTCGATTTGTGCTTTTCTAGAGACTCCAGAGCAGGATCTAGAGGAAACGCTACCGTATCAATTAGAGGAATTTCTTCCACACTATATGATACCCGACAAAGTGATAACCTTAGATGCGTTCTCGCTTAACACCAACGGTAAAGTCGATATTCAAAAGCTGTTGGCTCATGCAGATTCAAAGCTTAGTAACGTTGCGTATGTAGAACCTAATACGCCCCTTGAAGCGCAGTTGGTGAGTATTTGGCAAGAGAGCTTAAAGGTTGAGCGAATAGGGATAAACGATAACTTTTTTTCCTTGGGTGGAGATTCTATTCGAGTAGTACAGATTGTTGGAGGTGCTAAAAAGCAACAATTGGAAATTTCTTCTGAAGATGTTTTTCAAGCGCCTACTATTGCAAAACTGGCCAACTTGATTGAAACGCGACAGAAACGTCAGGCTGCTGATGAAGCACAGCTAACAGAGCAGTTGCTAGCGGAAATAGAAATGCTTTCAGAAGAAGAAGTGGAGAGGCTTTTGGCTGAAGGCTAAAAGGTTTGGTAATCGGACAGGCAGAATAAGTATAACAATTATGAATAATCTTTCGAACAACAAAAAAAAATTACTAGCACTACTAAAGCAAAAAAAACTAAAAGAAAATGCCCAACATAACGTAGAACCGGTAGCTCCTTTTAGCTTAATTAGTGACCATGATAAGAGCTTGCTTGCCGATGATGTTGTAGACGCTTATCCGATCAGTGTCTTACAAATGGGCATGCTTCACCACATGGATATGAGTAATGGTGAAGAAAGTCCTGCTGATTACCATAACCTGACTACCTTTAGAGGGCGCATAAAAGGCGCCTTTGATAAAACGCTTTTTCAAGAAAGTATCAATATCATCGTAAAGGAGCACGATAACCTTAGAACTACTTTTGACTTAACGAACTTTAGTATCCCGCTTCAATTAGTGCATCGTGAAGCCTCTTTGGAAATGGGGTATGACGACCTTAGAGGTTTGTCTGAAGCAGAGCAAGAAGCTGAAATTAGTAGATATATCGAACTCGAAAATAAAAATATGTTTGATATTACTCAGGCTCCACTGATGCGTTTTCATGTACATCAAATAGAAGATGATGTGATCAGTCTATCCTTTACGGAGCCTCATTCTGTATCCGACGGTTGGAGTACACACTTAACCGTCATGGATATTTTTGATATTTATTTCGCGCTGCAAAGAGGGCAGACCTTCTCTTTGCCAGAACCGGCGCTGAAATATAGTGATTTTATTCACGAAGAATTGAAAATATTGAAATCTCAAGAAGCCATTGATTTTTGGGATGCAAAGCTTAAAGAATGCGTTAATACAGAGCTACCTTTCTTAGAAAAAGAAGTCGCGACACAAGAAGTAGACATATATAGCCATAAATACCCATTTAAATTACCCCGTGACATCGTTAAGCAACTGCATGAAGTGGTAAAAAAAACAGGGGTGCCATTCAAAGGAATTCTGCTGGCTATTCACTTTAAGTTTTTAAGTATTGTCACCGGTCAGAGCAATGTGACAACTGGTTTAGCATTTAATGGTCGGCTAGAAGCGGAAAACAGTGAGCAAATGCGCGGAATGTTCCTCAACACTTTGCCGGTAAGCATGGATCTGTCCGCGGGGAGTTGGCGCGATCTTATTCTTGCTTCGCATCAGTCTGAGCTAGAGCTAGTACCATTTCGTCGATACCCATTTGGTGCGATCCAGAAAAAGTACGGAACTCAGCCTGTTTTTCATACTCATTTAGGGTTTCTTCACTTTCACTCGATGGCAGATAAAATCGCCGAGGGGAATGTAGAAAAAATAAGCAATGTCGACTTATCAAAGACCAACTTTGATTTATCTACTGTGTTCTGTATGGATCCGAGCGATAAGTACAACATAGAATTTCTTGGTGAGGTAAACCTTAATAAAGTATCTAAGTCGCAATTTGTAAGTTATATGGAAGTTTACGTTCGACTGATGAAGGACTTAGTTGAAAACCTAGATAACCCCCATGCAAGTAGCTGTTTTTTGAGCAATGATGAAAAAGAAAAGCAGTTAGTATTGTGGAATCAACATGAACAGGAGTATGACCGTACTTTACATATTCACACTATGGTTGAGCGTTGTGCTGAGCTTTACCATGATAAAATTGCTGCAAAATATGACGATGAGTCTATTACTTATGGGGAACTAAATACAAGAGCTAACCAGCTGGCATATTGTCTTGTGGAGTTGGGACTAAAAAATAACGAACTAGTCGGTATCTGCTTAGAACGCTCCGTTGAGTCTTTAATCGCAATGACCGCGATCCTAAAAGCGGGAGGGGCGTATTTACCGTTAGATCCTGACTATCCCCAAGAACGCTTGGAATATATGTTTGAAGACACACAGTTAAATCTTGTTATTAGCACCAAAACGTTGCAATCAAAATTACCAGCTAATTCACATACCATGATTTGCTTAGACTCTTTTGGAGAAGAAAAGTGGGATCTTCAACATTTATCTACGCTACCGAGTACCAACCTACATCACTCAGAGTTACTTCCTAGCGAACAGCAGCTTGCTTATGTTATCTATACCTCAGGCTCCACGGGTAAACCTAAAGGTGTGGCAGTAACACATAATAATGTCGTTAGCCTTGTCGAGGACAATAAAAATATCGAAGTATTACCATCAGATGTTATGGCTCAGGCATCCAACGCCGCTTTTGATGCCGCGACCTATGAATTTTGGGGAGCATTGACTAAAGGCGCGATGATATGTGGGGTAAACAAAACGACTCTACTTTCTCCTGAACTTTTAAAAGCGCAAATTGAACAAGATAAGATTACAGTCATGTTTGTTACTACGGCGTTGTTTAATCGTATTGCCGACGAGCAACCGGACACTTTCCAATCGCTGAGAAAAGTTTTATTTGGGGGAGAGGCACACTCTCTAAAAGCGATTGGAAACATTCTATTGGGTAAATCACCACAGCAATTAGTACATGTTTACGGGCCAACAGAAACAACGACATTTGCGACAGCGTTTAAGTTTGACTGTAATGAGTTTCGCCGCTACGCGAGTGCGCCAATCGGTAAGCCATTGAGCAATCATAAATGTTATGTACTGAACCCACAGTTAGAACCTGTACCTGTTGGTAGTGTTGGTGAGCTATATATCGGCGGAGATGGCGTTGCGTGTGGATACTGGCAACGTGAAGTCTTAACGGATGAGCGCTTCATTCCTAACCCTTTTAATCACAGTGGTGCAGCAACGCTCTATAAAACAGGGGATACGGTACGTTACCTAAGTGATGGTAACATTGAATTTGTTGGTCGTGTTGATAACCAAGTAAAGATCCGAGGCTTCCGCATAGAGCTAGATGAGCTCAGTACAACACTACAGTCTTGTCCTATATTAAAAGACAGTACTGTCATCGTCAGAGAAGATGAACCTGGTGACAAAAAGTTAGTGGGCTATATTGTTTATCGTGATGACAGTGAAAGTAATTTAGACGAAGTAATCAAATATTTAAAATCCAAACTGCCTAGCTATATGGTACCAACACTGTTTGAGGAGCTTGAAAGTATCCCATTAACAGTAAACGGAAAAGTAGATAAAAAATCGCTGCCGAAGCCAACACTTACAGGACAGAATCAGAGCCACTTTGAAGCACCACGTAACACCAATGAAAAGATACTCTGCGAAATTTGGCAAGAAATTTTGGGTCTTGAGAAAGTGGGGATCCATGATAATTTCTTTACTTGTGGCGGTGACTCAATTATTTCAATTCAACTGGTATCTAAAGCAAATCGACAAGGTATTAGCATTAATACAAGGGATATATTTGAAGCACAAACAATCGCTGAACTTGCGAAGAAGTGTGCTGAAAATGATATGGTATCTGCTAGCAAGGTGAGCAGTGGTAAACTGATACTTCACCCAATCCAAGCTAATTTCTTCTCAACACAACATACAGATCACAATCACTTCCATCAATCCGCATGCTTGAGTGTACCAACAGATTTTGATATTAAGTTTTTGGATGAATTTGTTTCAGCTTTATACCAACGACATGACGTGTTGAGGTTAACTTTTGCAAAGCAAGATGAGAAGTGGCAGGGTAAGTTTGCACACATGGATACTGACAAATTAAGTCAGGTAGTTAAGCAGGTAAACTTAGACACTCGTGATGGTGAGTTAGCAACGCGTTATGAAGAGATAGGCTTTGAGTTTAAATCATCATTTGATATTTCATCGGGGCCGCTCCTTAATATCGTGTATATTGATAGCCAAGAACCTGAAAACAGACGCTTATTAATTATTATCCATCACCTTATTGTGGATGGTGTCAGCTGGCGGATCTTATTAGAGGATTTGAATTCGGCTTATCAACAGTATTTGGCTGATGGCAGTGTGTCTCTTACAGCTAGTGGCACTTCTTACAAAGATTATGCGGCGATGTTAAGCAATCAAGATAGCCAGCAGCGCTTTGAATCAGAAAAGCAATACTGGCTACATCAATTGCAAAATGGTGATCTAGTACTTCCATATCAAGATACTGATTCCAGCGATACTTATGCAGAAGCTGCAAATCAAGAGGTTGTTGTAGATGCTAAAACAACACAGTCATTATTAGGTCAGAGCAATGCACCATTTAAAACCAAAGTGAACGAGTTGCTCCTAAGTGCGCTTGCACTTGCGTTTAACCGCTGGTGTGGTTCTACTGCGATCAATGTCACACTCGAAGGTCATGGGCGAGAAGAGTTTCATGAAAACGTGAGTTTGTCTCAAACAATGGGCTGGTTCACGAGTATGTATCCTGTCCTGCTTAGTCACCAAGATTGTAAAGCCAGTGGTGGACTTGGAAATCTTATTTGCTCAGTTAAAGAGCAGCTAAGAAAAGTACCAAATAATGGAATAGGTTTTGGTGCGCTTAGCTATATATTTGACGACCAAGATATTAAGCGTGCGTGTGAGCAACATGAAAATAGCATCTTATTTAACTACCTAGGACAATTTGATCAACAAGCTGGTGAGCAAGCACTATTCAAAGGCGCAGGGGATTTTACCGGCGCAGATATTAGTGCCCAACATACTCGCAGTCATTTATTGGATATAAATGGCATGGTGTTTAATGGCGAGTTGAAGTTCCAAGTAAACTATCATGCAGAAAAGTTTGATAATGCAGACATTAAGAAATTTTGTTCATTTTTCGAATCTGCACTGATGGAAGTATCGGCGTATTGTGAACAGCCTAATGTAGAAAGACTAACACCTGCGGATTTCCCTTTATGTCAATTGAGTCAAGGTGAATTAGATACGCTACAGTCTCGTTATACCAATATCGCAGAGTTATATCCTGTAACTAGTATGCAAGCGGGATTGATTTATCATGGACTATTAAATACTGAGAAAGATTCTTATATTAATCAGCTAAACATTGAGTTTAAAGGCAAGTTTGAGATAGAACTGTTTAAAAAAGCGTGGTTAGCCGTGATCCAGCGGCACAATATCTTAAGAACGGCGTTTGTTGGGTTAGATCGTGAAACACCATTGCAGCTTGTATCTGAGTCAATTCAAATGGATTGGACACACCTAGATTGGAGTGCCAAAAGTGCAACTGAGGTAGAACATGAATTCGCTGACTTGTTGCAAGAAGACAAACAGCAAGGGTTTGATTTTTCAGTTCCTGGACTCATGCGCTTTTTCACCATTAAGGTTAATGCAACTTGCTATAAGTTCGCATGGACTCATCATCACACACTGATTGATGGTTGGTCACAGCCAATTTTATTTGGTGAAGTTTTTAGTGCCTATCAGGCTTTTGCAGCTAATCAACTACCTGAGTTTGTTGGTGAAGCTAACTATAAAGAGTACATAAAGTGGTGTGTTGAGCAACCACTGGATGAAGCGAAGCAGTTTTGGTCTGAACATCTCAAAACACTAGAATCACCAACTCAATTGGGCATTGAGAAGAGAGGGGGTGATGACACCTCCGTAGCCATTGCTGAGCAGAGAAAATCGTTAACCACAGATCTTACAAGCCAATTAAAGAAGGTTGCGGGTGAGGCACAAGTTACATTGAACACTTTAGTTCAAGCTGCTTGGGGTTATTTACTGCATCGCTATAGTGGTAACGATGAAGTTATATTTGGTGAAACGGTTTCTGGGCGCAATGTTGAAGTCGATAACGTGGATAAAATGGTTGGTTTATTTATCAAGACGTTACCTTCAGTTGTGTCGTTCACAAATGACACTCGTGTCGATCAGTGGTTGAAAGAGCTGCATGAGAATCAGAACAAACGAGATAAATTCAGTTACCTATCACTCACGCAAATTAAAGAATGTAGCCAATTTGATCCGATTGCACCGTTGTTTGATGTTGCAATGGTATTCGAAAACTATCCTATCGCGGATGCTCCTGAGCTTGGTCAGCAAGAGAGTGAGTTTGAAATCTCAGGCTTTAATGCAAAAGCACATGCACACTTTGGTATGAGTTTGATAGTCGCACCAGGCGAGGCTTTGACATTTGAATTAAATTATTCAGAGCAAAAATATGAAGCTCATTATGTTCAGACATTACTGGATCATCTTGAAACCATTTTAGCAGGCATTGTAAATAACTTAACAGCCAACGTCAGTGAGCTACCATTACTGACCGCAACTGAGCTGGATGCCGCGGTAATATCATCGGATAATGCCGCTGAAACTGTACCAGGTATGACAGTACACAGCTGGTTTGAACAACAAGTTGCACAGTACCCAACTCGTCCGGCTCTGCAGTTTCATGATGAGGTCATGAGCTATCAAGCTTTAAATATCGCGGCAAATCGATTTGCCGGGTATCTGCAAGCCCAGGGCGTTAATGCACAGAGTAAAGTCATTATTCACTGTGAACGTTCGTTTGAAATGATCGTTGCGGTTTTAGCCGTTTTAAAAGCGGGAGCATCGTATGTTCCTCTTGATGTATCTTACCCTGTTGAGCGCAAAGATTATGTGATTAATGATTCTGGAGCTGCAGTTATTATTACACACTCAGCGCTAGAGGAGACGTTACCGACTCATTCTTGTGATGTCGTTAGTGTCGATAATTTATCTGAATTAACTGCGGCCTATTCCGAGTGTAATACCGTCAGTGAACACACTGGTGCGAAGCCAAATGACCTTGCATATGTTATTTATACATCTGGCTCGACTGGCAATCCAAAAGGTGTGTTGATTGAGCATGCGTCAATGTTAAATTTAGCTCGCCAACAGACTGGTTTGTTTGCAGTTGATCAGCAAAGCAGAGTGTTGCAGTTTGCATCGCTGAGCTTTGACGCCGCGGCATGGGAACTACTCATGGCATTATGCAATGGTGCTTGCTTATGCTTGATTGACGCTCACACATTGATGAATCCAGATCTAATGGCTCAATACCTTTCTGACCAAGAGATCACACATGCTACGCTGCCTCCGGCGCTGCTAGTAAACTTAGCCTCAGAGCAATTTAGTCAATTAGAAACTTTGATTGTGGCAGGTGAAGCCATATCAAAAGAGCAGGCAATCATTTGGTCAGAAGGACGGAAATTATTTAATGCCTACGGACCAACGGAGAATACAGTGTGTATTTCTGTTGGAGAAATTACCACAGAGAATGTGCATATTGGACGCCCGATTGGTAATGTCGAGTGCTTTATTCTTGACGCATATCAAAGGCCAGTGCCTGCTGGTTGTGTCGGGGAACTATATGTTGGTGGCCGAGGTCTGGCGCGAAGCTATTTAAACTTACCTGAAGTAACCGCTGAGAAATTCCTGACACTTCCAACAAATGTGGTGGGAAGTAATACCGAGCGAGTATACCGAACCGGTGATTTAGTGAGGCTTAACCTTGAAGGTAATCTTGAGTTTATAGGGAGAGTTGATAGCCAAGTCAAAATAAGAGGCTTCAGAGTGGAGCTAGGTGAGATAGAGAGCGTTATTAACAGCTTCGATTTCATTGCAAATAGTGCTGTTCTCTTGGCACAGGGAGAATCACATGACAATAGATTGATCGCCTTTATCGAGACGACTGAAGCGCTGACAAATGCAGCGGATGATGTATTCACCTTGTTGGAAGCTAAGTTACCGTCTTACATGCTGCCTTCAACTATTAATGTGCTTGAAGCATTGCCTTTAAACCATAATGGCAAAGTGGATCGCAAAGCCCTCAGTCAAAAAATACAAAGTGAACCGAGCACGCTGGAGTATGAAGCGCCAAAATTTGAAATTGAAGCACAATTGATAGCGCTGTGGCAAAGTTTGCTCAATAAGCGCAATATTGGGATAAAAGATAACTTCTTTAAGTTGGGTGGAAACTCTCTGTTGGCCATGCGGTTAAGAGAAAAAATTGTTCAAGAGTTGGAAATTGAGGTTTCAGTCACAGACATCTTTAACTACCCAACGGTGGAGCAATTGGCAGGTTTCATTCTGCATGAGCACAAAGATAACCCATTAGTAAATACGGCGCTGATTCAGTTTACCGAAGAAGGTAGCGGCAATGTCCCAATCGCGGTTGTCGGTATGTCTACTCGCTTCGGTAACACACAAAACTTTGAGGAGTTTTGGTCGTTGCTTGAGTCAGGACATGAGGCTATTGAAGAGCTGACTGATGAGCAGCTACGAGCAGCAGGTATTTCAGAGAAGCTAATTGGTAACCCAGAGTATATTAGGAAAACTTTCCGTTTTCAGGGAATGGAAATGTTTGATGCGGAGTTCTTTGAATTTAGTGAACGACAGGCTGAGATGACAGATCCACAGCACCGAGTGCTGTTGGAGTGTGCATATGAAGCTATGGAAATAGCTGGATACCCAAGTGAACCTGAATCAGGAAGTGTGGGTGTTTTTGTTGGCAAGAGCGACAATATTGGGTGGATCCAAAAGATGATGTCGCAAAGTCATGGGCATAATGCCGTTGATGGCATGGAAGCGATGAAAGCATCATCGGGCGCTTTTTTATCGACTCAGCTTTCTTACAATCTAAACCTCACTGGACCGAGTGTTAATATCAATACGGCTTGCTCAACGTCACTTGTTGCAGTTCACCAAGCATGTAAAAGTATTCAAAATGGTGAATGCACGATGGCCTTAGCGGGAGGGGTTTCTATCTCGGCTATGGAGCCTGCAGGTTATGTTCATCAAGAAGGCTTTATCACCTCAAAAGATGGACATTGTCGCCCGTTTGATGAGAGCGCGAGTGGGACACGAGTAGGACAAGGTGCTGGTATGGTGTTACTAAAGCGCTTAGATCTTGCTATTGAGGACGGTGATACCATCTTCGCAGTCGTCAAAGGCTCGGCTATAAATAACGATGGGTCGCTAAAGCCTGGCTATACAGCACCGAGTGTTGAGGGGCAAGCTAAAGCAATTGCGAGTGCAATGACAGTGGCAGGTGTTGAACCCAGCACGATAGGTTTTGTTGAAGCGCATGGTACAGGTACTTATTTAGGAGATCCGATAGAGGTTCGAGCGCTTAACCGAGCATATAAGAGTGTTGCTGGCAAAGAACTAGATAAACAGTCGATCGCGCTAGGTACGCTCAAAGCCAATATCGGCCATTTGGATACAGCAGCTGGTGTAGCTGGATTTATACATGCCGTTTGTGCACTTAATTATAAGAAAATATCTCCAAATATTAATTTTAACAGCCCGAATCCTGAACTTGATCTACAGTCGACCCCATTCTATTTAGAGAATGAATTACGCGAATGGAAAGGTGGTGTGGAGCCGAGAAGAGGTGCTGTAAGCTCCTTTGGTATTGGTGGAACGAATGCACATGTTATTTTGGAAGAGTTTGAAGGATCCGGTGAGGACAGAAGCCGTATGAAATATCACGTATTACCTTTATCAGCAAAATCTCCAGAGGCGTTAATTGCAAGTAAGGGGAGATTGTCTGCATACATCAATAGCCATGCGGATATTGATGTGGCGAATATGGCGTATACTTTGCAGCAAGGCAGAAAACCTTACCAGTATAGAGATGCGTTGGTCGTGACGTCGGCATCTGAAGCGACTGAATTACTACAAACAACAGCTCAAAAAGTACATCGCGCAGCGTCTCGTGAGCTGACCTTTATGTTCCCAGGGCAAGGTGCACAATATACCGGTATGCTACTGTCTCTATATCAGTCTAGTGATGAGTTTAAACAGCAACTAGACGAGTGTATCGCGCTATTTAATCCATACCTAGACAGTGACTTGTACGCAGTCTGCTTTGACCCCGAAAAAGAAAGGTTATTAGATCAGACTAACTACACTCAAGCTGCGTTATTTAGTATTGAATACGCGTTAGCACGTCACCTTATGACTCTTGGGATCAAGCCGAGTGCGATGATAGGCCATAGTATAGGAGAGTACGTGGCTGCATGTCTTGCTGGTGTGTTCAGTCTAGAAGATGCGATTCATATCGTAGCGAATCGTGGTAGGTTAATGCAGAGCATGCCAACAGGTAATATGGTGGCGATTAAATGTACGGCTCAGCAAGCTAATGAGATTGCGGCTCAGTTTAATTTATGTGTAGCTGCAACAAATGCAAAAGAGAGCATCGTGCTATCAGGCGACAGTGACTCTATCTCTCGTTGTCTAGCGTCTCTTGAAGCAAACTCGATTAAGTACAAGAAATTAAAAGGTGATAGAGCATTCCATTCGCGTCATACCCACTCAATCTTGATGGAGTTTAAGTCTGTTTTTGATGGCATTTCTCTACACGCTCCTGCATTACCTTTTATTTCCAATGTGAGCGGCGACTGGATCACGCCGGATCAGGCTATGACAGCGCAATACTGGGTTGAGCAGCTTGCTGGGGAAGTGCGCTTTGCCAGTGGGATTGAAAGTTTGATAAATCGTTATCCAGAGCATGCGCTATTAGAAGTTGGGCCTGGGAAAACGCTAGCGGGCTTGGTCTCAATGCATCTTCCTGAGCTAATAGAAAGTGTCGTACCTTTTGTGTCATTAGCGGATAACCATAGTGAAGGCGAAGAGCTAGTCGCCAATGTAATGGCTAAACTTTGGTCAATTGGTGCTCATATTGATTGGTCAGTTTGCTATCGTGGTGAGAAAAGAAGACGCATTCCTTTGCCGACGTATGCGTTCCAGAGAAAGCGGTTTGAACCACAAATACGCCAAGAGATGCACAGTGCAACTACCAATCAAAACAATAAGCTAGACTTTAGTAAGTGGTTCTATGCACCAAATTGGCTGCGCAAGCCAAACCAGCCTAGCCAAGTAGATGGCCATAGATGTTTATATATTCATGATGCTAAGCATGATCCATCTCTACATATTGCGCAGTTAACAAGGGCAAACGTAGAAGTTGTTCAAGCGATGGGTGCTCAAGCAACGAGGCAAATCAGTGATTCAACATTTGAGGTTAACTTAGCATCTGAGCAAGGAATGGTTGCACTATTCACGCTGCTAGAGGAACAGCACTTTGACCATATTGTCATGCCGTTGGGCTTTAGTACACAAGCCAGTAGTGCGATGTTGTCCTATGAAGCGCGTTTACAAAACGACTTCTATCCTGCATTTTTCATGTTTAAAGCGCTTGCAGAAATTCACAGGTCAGACTTGAAAGTCACGCTGTTAACAGCTGAAGCATTTGAAGTCGTGGGTTATGAAAATAACAACGCAATTGCCGCGATGCTCCCTGCATTATGTAAGAGTGCAACTGCTGAGCTCGTGAATATTGATGCGGGTGTGGTAGATATAGAAAACACACAGGCTTCATTCAGTCATAGTTGGGTAGATGAATTAGGCCGCGTGTTCAGTAACGATAGAATTGTCGCGCTTAGAGGAAAAAATCGTTATGTTGAGACCTACTCGCAGGTAGATGTTTCAAGTTCTGCGTCCAATCTTAGCCAAGTAAAAGAGAATGGTACTTATATCATTATTGGTGGATTAGGTGGGATGGGATTGGCGGTTGCAGAAGAGTTAGTTTCTAAGGCAAGTGTAAACCTTGTGCTCACAACAAGAACTCAATCTACAATTGCTGATTTACAGACAAGGCTTGAACCACAGGCATATCAGCGCTTACAAGATATTAATAATAGTGCGATGTCTTGCCAGATTAGCGCACTTGATGTCGCCGACAGTCAAGCATTTGAAGCCTTTGTTACTGATTGTATTGCGACAACAGGCACGATTGACGGGATTGTATACTGTGCGGGGGTGCCTGGCGCTGATAAGCCCATCGCTGAGTTAGATATTGCAGAGTTACAAGCGGTTATGGCAAGTAAGGTCTCAGGGCTAATCAACCTAGAAATGGTAATTAAACGCCATGAATTGCAGCCTAACTTCATTACCTTGATGTCATCATTACAAACCGTGGTGGATACCCATAAAAACCGAGTTGATTATGGTGCTGCAAATAGTTTTGTTGATAACTTTATCGCGCAGCTATCTGAAACAATACCTACGTGCCAAATCCAAGTAATTAATTGGAACACTTGGAGTGAATCGGGTATGGCTGTGAACGCCGTATCGGAGCAATCTTTGGAAGTTAACATTGCTGAAAAAGTCATAAATAGCATTTCTAATAGTGAAGGTCGAAGAGTTTTCGCAACGGCCTTAAATAGTGGCTATCAGCGTATTGCAATCTGTGCTACTGACTTATCAGAATTGAAAAATCTTGAAAAACAAGCTTTGAAAAAAGCACAGCCCAAGCAGGAACAACAACTAACCTCGGATGAGGCTGCCGAAATCTTTGATAGTATATTGTTTGATATTCTTGGCTGTCAGGAGGTAGATTTACGTCAGAATTTCCATGCGTTAGGCGGGGACTCTTTGGCTGCTATTCGCTTAAATGCGCAATTTGCAGAGCGCCTTGGCGTCGATATTTCGATGGCGGAGATCATGGAATCACAAAGCATGTTGTCTTTATTTGACAGCATAAACCAAAAGCTAGGTGACTCTGTACAGAAAAGGCAAACCATTGCGAGTGTGGAAAAGCTGTATGGCCCACTTACTTTTGCACAGCAACGCCTTTGGTTCATAGATGAAATGGAAGGTGGAAGCTCTGCATATAACCAAGCTTGGGCTATCAAATTAACAGGTGAGCTAAATACGGTTGCGATGGAAAATGCAATCAAGTCAGTGATTGAACGCCACACAATCCTAAGAACAACGTATCATCAGGGTGATGAGGCCTTCCAACAAATTAATGAAAATTTCGAATTTGAGTTGGCATTAGTTGATATTAGCAATGTTAACAAAGCGCAGAGAGATGATGAAATCGAGCGCATAATTAATGAAGAGCAACGCCTACCATTTGTACTTTCTCAGGATCTCATGGTGAGGTCAAAGTTACTTAGACTGGGACAAACAGAACATGTCTTGCTGTTTTCACAGCATCATATTTGTACAGATGGTTTTTCAATGAGTCGCTTATTTGAGGAGTTAAGCTTCTACTATAATGGCTTCCTGAGTGATAATAAGCCGGCTTTACCAGCACTTCCTATTCAGTATATGGACTATGCTTACTGGCAGCGTGAACATATGCAAGGCGAGACGTTTGCGGCTGAGCTTGAATCTGTGTGTGAAAGGTTGAGAGGTGCACCTCAGGTACATAGTCTTCCTTTAGATTTCCAGCGACCAAATCAACAGAGTTATCGTGGTGATAAGTGGATCAGTAATCTAGACAATACGCTATCTAAAAAGCTCCATGCGCTGGCAAAATCGACAAATACGACCCTATTTATGGTGATGAATAGTGCGCTTTCTATACTCATTTCAAAACTTGGGACAGAAAATGATGTAGTCATTGGTACTCCTGTAGCTAACAGAGGTGAGCAAGAGACCATGCCATTGATTGGTTTTTTTGTGAACACAATGGCTATTCGTACGCAAGTTGATGTTGAGCAATCATTTACTGAACTACTGACACAGGTTAAAGAGGAATGCCTTCATACATACGAAAATCAACATATTCCTTTTGAGTTAGTCGTTGAAAAAATTAACCCAGAGAGAAGCTTGGGATACCATCCTTTGGTACAAATTTTACTGGTTGTACAAGATAAGAATGTGGGTGATCTACAGCTAAATAACCTTGATATTGAACGTATGTTACCTAGTGAAGCTTATAGTAAGTTTGACTTGAGTGTAAATGTGACCGATCACGATGATGGTATAGAGGTTTGCTGGGAGTATGCGAAAGATTTGTTTGCTGAGTCTAGTATGGCACGTTTTACCAAACACTTTATCACTTTGTTAAATAATATTGTTGAAAATCAATCTCTTCCAATAGCTGAATTGTCTTTGATTAGCCCAGAAGAGCAAGTTGAGTTATTGTCTTTTGCCCAAGGTGAGGTGATAGAGCTATCTAAAGAGCCGACGATCCACGCCTTATTTGAACAGCAAGTCCAGAAAACACCAGAAGCGACTGCTGTGAGTTACGATGATGACACGCTAACTTATGCAGAACTTAATAACCGAGCGAACCAATTAGCGAGTTACTTGAAGCAAAAAGGTGTTGGGGAAAATAAATATGTGGCCCTGTACATGGATCGCTCCGTCGAGTTGGTGGTAGCAATTTGGGCTGTGTTAAAAGCTGGTGGTGCATATATTCCTTTGGATGTGTCAACGCCGAGTGAGCGCTTAGCTACGATCCTGATGGATAGTCAGCCTGTCTGTATTTTGACTCAGCAGCATCTATATGACTTGGTCGCTCCATGCTCCGCTCTTCCAGTGATCGCGCTCAATGAGCAAAGTCTACAAGCTGAGCTTATGAGTTATACTACTGTAAATCAGTCAATTAACTCTCAGTCACCAGATAGTTGTGCCTATGTTATTTACACCTCAGGCTCGACAGGCACACCAAAAGGCGTTGTTTGTACTCATAGAGGACTGATTAACCGTATTGATTGGATGCAAAATGAATTTAAATTGCATCAAAGTGATGTCGTGCTGCAAAAAACACCTTACAGTTTCGATGTATCTGTTTGGGAGTTTGTATGGCCTCTTACTTCGGGTGCTAAACTTGTCGTGATGCGACCAGAGGAACACAAAGATCCAGAACAAATCCGTCAGTTAATTCAAGCAAAGCAAGTAACCACTTTACACTTTGTGCCCTCAATGCTGAATGCGATGTTAAGTGCTGATGCATGGCATGGATGTGATTCTGTTGCCCGTGTAATTTGTAGCGGAGAAGCTTTACCCATAGAACTGCAAAATACTTTCTATAGCAAAGCAAAACAGGCTTCATTACATAATTTATATGGCCCAACAGAAGCATCGATAGATGTGAGCTTTTGGCACTGCCCGAATGATACATCGGCAAAGACGGTTCCGATTGGTAAACCTATCCAAAATACGCAGCTGATCATTTTAGATGAGCATCAGCGACTTGTTCCTCACGGTGTGGTTGGTGAGCTGTATATTGGTGGTGTTGGTCTTGCGAGAGAGTACCTTAACCGACCAGAATTAACGGCTTCGACCTTTATTGCTAATCCATATTCTAGCTTGAACACACAGCGATTATATAAGTCAGGAGATCTTGCATATGTTAATCAACAAGGGCAAATCGAATATGTTGGACGTATCGATGATCAAGTGAAGATCCGAGGGCTTCGTATCGAATTGGGAGAAATTGAGTACCATTTAAACAATATTGAGCAAATATCTAAAACCACAGTGCTTGCAAGACAGGATCTGTCAGGTAACACCCGACTGGTTGCATATTACAGTGTGGTTGGCGATGCAGAACTTACAAATGAACAACTACATCAAGCACTTGTTGCGGTGTTACCTGAATATATGGTGCCAGCAACTTTCGTGCTGATGGAGCAATGGCCGCTAACGGTAAGTGGTAAAGTAGATAAAAAGCAATTGCCCAACCCTGTGATGCAGACAGCATCGGAATACCTTGCTCCGCAGACGGATGTCGAAAAAGTACTTAGCAGTATTTGGGAGGAATTGTTAGGTATTGCAAAGGTAGGTATTAAAGATAACTTTTTCTCGCTGGGCGGAGACTCTATTTTATCCACTCAAGTCGTGGCTAGAGCGAAAAGGGCAGGTTTAACGTTTACAATTAAAGATATGTTTAATTATCAAACGATCCAAGAGCTTGCACCTGTAGTGATGAGTAATGCTGCAATTGATATTCCTCAAGAAGCAGTCGTTGGAGAGCAGTTACTCACACCAATTCAAAAACAATTTGTCGAGAAGCGTTTAGCTAACCCAAATCACTATAACCAGGCCGTATTATTAAATGCTCCAGAGGGAATGCAGCTATCTGAGCTAGAAACAATTGCAAAAAGTGTAATATCTAGGCATGATGTACTACGTCTGAAGTTTGGACTTGAACAAAATCAATATTGTTACATCCCCGAGTCTGATATTGATATTTCTACTGTTGTACAGGAAGTTAGCTTTACTGAGATTGCTGATTCGGAGCAAGCAAAAGCAATTGAGCTTTTCTGCGGGGGTCTGCAAGAGTCTCTGAATATCAGCAGTGGAGAGACATTTAAGCTTGCTTTAATCCATCTTGGAAATGGCCGCTTGAAGCTGTTTATCTTGGGACATCACTTAATTATCGATGGTGTTTCATGGCGGATAATCATGGCGGATCTAGAACAAGCTTGGGAAGATTTGAAATCTGGTAATGATGTGTTATTGTCTGCTAAGACAACTTCTTATCAGTTTTGGGGTCAGACGCTATCTGACTATGCATGTAGTGATGATTTGCTAAGCCAACGTGAATATTGGATTGATCAGCTAAGTAAATATGAGCAGCACAATATCGAGTGTTTGGCTGATACGCAGGACAGCATTATTAGTACTGCAAGCCTTGCTGTTTCTGAGGAAGACACTGCACAGCTTGTAGATTCCGCAAATAGTGCATATAGAACAAAAGTGCATGAGCTGATTATAGCGGCTGTATTTAGTGCATTTCGACAATGGTCTGGCGCTGAAACCATACGTGTGGATATTGAAGGCCATGGGCGGGAAAATATTGCCGATGGGATTGACCTAAGTGATACGGTAGGCTGGTTTACGTCAATCTACCCATTAATGTTAAATGCACCGATGAATGAACCTGTTGGTGAGTTGATTAAGTTAGTTAAAGATTCGTATAGAGGTGTGCCTGACAACGGTATTGGGTTTGGTGCCTTGCGTTATCTAGCAAATGACCATGAGATACAAGCGCTTGACGAAAGCACTAGTAGCTATAATGTCGTGTTCAATTATCTTGGTCAGTTTGACAACATTGCTTCGGCGAAATCAGCGTTTTCCTTTGCTGAAGAAAAAACGGGTCTATCGTCGAGTGCAGAGAATAAGATTGACGATTTTATCACTGTGAATGCTCTTATTTATCAAGGTAGGCTCAAGGTTGATATTTCATCAATTAAAGTCGGTGAAGCACAATTAGCGCAATTGCTGTCATACCTAGAGCAAAGTATCGAGACAGTGTTGCTGGCTTGTCATAGCAAGCTAGCAGAGCAAGAGATGATTGCCGAGTATAACGAGCTTGCACATTCGCTTCCTAAGCAAGTTGAAGCAATTGAAATTTAAAAACGGATAATAGATAAGCTGTTAATATGAATATCTTCAATTTACTAAAACAATTAAAAGAACGAGATGTCTCTGTTGGAGTAGAAGGGGAAAAGCTGAAAGTTTACGACCCTGAAAATAACTTAACACCTGAGTTGTTACAGAGCTTGAAAGAAAAGAAACAAGAAATTATTCATTTCTTCAGTAACAGTGATGAGCTAACCAAGTCTGACTTTCCTTTGGCTGATCTCACGCGTGAGTTATTTACGGAAATTCATGCAGAGTATACCGATCTACAGAGCATTATGATTGCTACACCAATGCAATCAGGAATGATTTTCCAAAGTCTAATGGATAAATCCAATGCTGCTTATACGGTTCAGCTATCAGGGGAGCTGGTCGGTGTTATCGATGAAAAGGCCTTTGAAGCAGCATGGCTTCACCTGATTGAGAGACATGAGATATTAAGAACTTGTTTTGTTGGACTTGGAGAAAAGCGTATTCATCAACTGGTCCGTAAAGCGGCTGCTTTTTCAGTCCAGTATCATGACTTATCAAGCTATAATCGAACGCTCGCATATGAGCAGCTTGATGCCATCAAACAAGCAGATAGAGAGCAAGGCTTTGACCTTAAAGTGCCTCCTTTGATGCGGGTGCAACTTGTTAAACTTGATACGGAGCTATATCAGTTTATTTGGTCATATCATCATGCTTTGCTCGATGGTTGGTGTAACCCTATTGTGATCCAAGAAGTGATGGCGTTTTATCAAGGAGTCGTGAATGGGACTCCAGTGGTGCTCGGTGAACCTGCTAAATATGAAAACTTTATCCGCTGGTTGAAATCCAGAAATACAGATAAATCAAAACTATTTTGGCGGGAAACTTTATCTGGTTTATCTGAAGCTGCGCCTTTGCCATTTTTGAAACCTGCAAAGACGCTTACTTCACACTATGAAAAATGTTCTTTTTCGCTGTCTGAGGAGCAAAGTCGTAACCTTGCGCAATTAGCCCAAAAAGAAAAATGCACAGTGAATGTACTGTTGCAATTTGCTTGGGCATACCTATTAAGCCAGTACTCGGCGCGCCAAGATGTGCACTTTGGGGTCACTGTATCAGGCCGTCCAGCGGAGCTGGTTGGTGTTGAGAATATGCTAGGGTTATTTATTAACTCTATTCCCCTCTGCGTATCAGTAGACAAAACGTCAACAATTCGAGCTGTGTTAGACCATATTCATCGAACTAACATGGAATGTAACGAACATAGCTATTTGTCATATAGCGATATTCAAAAGCAGTCAGATATTCCTGCGAATAAACCGTTATTTGAAAGTCTCGTTATTTTTGAAAACTATCCCTCTGATGGGGTGGCAGGTGATGACAGCTCAGTGAGGCTCACTCAATTAAACAGTGAAGAGGATACTAACTTTGCATTAACCTTATACGCGTCAATGGCTGAGAAATTGGAGGTTGACTTACATTTCCAAACCGCAAGAATATCTCTAGAGAATGTACAGAGTGTAGTGGAATATCTACAACAGATCTTAATCAGCTTAAGTCAGGTATCAATGGAGGAGATAATATCTGAAGTAAGCCTTATCCCGGTACCAAAAACGAAGGCTTTTATTGCTGGGGAAACGAAAGAGATTAACGCTAAATCAGGGTTGTTGGCACAGTTTGAACATTATGTTGGAATGACGCCAGACAAAGTGGCGGTGGTGTGTGATGGTCACGCTTTCACATACAAACAGTTGTCTGAGCGCATCAATAAAATGGCGAACATGTTACATACACAAGGCCTTGGTGCTGGCGATTTGGTTAGCGTTTATTTGCCAAGAAATATTGAACTGTTAACCTCTATGTTGGCAATTCAGAAAGTAGGAGCCGCTTATGTCCCACTTTCGACCAATTATCCAATTGACCGGATAGCCTACATGCTAGAACATTCAAAGGCTAAGCGTGTTATTACGAGCGGTGATTTAGCGTTGGAGCTTGAGATCTGCGCGGATAGGGTTTTAGATTTGTCTGCATCAAACATAGTGACTGCCTTAGAAGGCAGCTCAGTAGCCCTTAACAATGAAATTCAGCTTCCTGCACCTGATGATCTCATGTATGTGATTTATACCTCAGGATCGACAGGCAAGCCAAAAGGGGTTTGTATCAGCCATAATAATGTCGCTAACTTTCTCCATGCAATGGAGCAAAGTCCTGGGTTATCTAGCCAAGATAGGCTACTTGCGATCACCCCTATCAGTTTTGATATTTCAGTACTTGAGCTCTATTTGCCACTGTATGTTGGCGCAACTGTTCATATTGTCGATGAGAAAATAAGTAAAGATAGCGGTAAACTGGTAAGCTATATCGAGCAAAATCAGATCTCTTGTGTACAGGCAACACCAGCTACTTGGACGATGTTAGAAGGGCAATCAAACTGGTCTACAGTCCAGCCTATAAAAGCGCTTTGTGGCGGTGAAGCATTGCCTCTGCATTTAGCAACAAAGATGGTGTCTAGGTACGAAGAAGTTTGGAATATGTACGGTCCAACTGAGGCAACCGTGTGGGTTGGTGCACATCGTATTGACAATGCTGATACTATTTCAATTGGTACGCCAATACTCAATACTAAGTTTCATGTTTTAAATGACAAGCTAAAACCAGTAGTGCCAGGCATGAGTGGAGAGTTATATATATCTGGGGCTGGGTTAGCGAAGGGTTATTTGAATGAGCCGGAACTGACAACTGAACGATTTTTATCTTCTCCAGAATCTGGAGAGTTGATTTATAAAACTGGAGATGTTGTTCGACAGATCAGCAACAATGCCTATCAATACCTAGGGCGTGTGGATGAGCAAGTCAAAGTGCGTGGTTACAGGATTGAACTAGCAGAAGTGGAATCAGCGCTGATACAAAACGAATTAATTGAGTTCGTTGTGGTTAAAGCCGTATCAAATGGGGATGATTTCTCTCAACTGGTTGCCTATTGTGAATTAACCCCGGCAAGTAATGAGTATGATAACCTCGACTTACTTCAAAAAGTTAAAGCTCATCTCAATGAAACTTTACCTGAATATATGCATCCAGCTTACTTTGAAATTATCGAAAATTGGCCGCTTACGCCAAGTGGTAAGGTAGACAAAAAGGCATTACCTAAACCAGAGATCTCGCTTGCTTTAGAAGAGTATGTTGCGCCTAATACAGACACTGAGCATAGCTTGGTTGCTCTGTGGTCAGAGTTACTTAAATTAGAGCCTTCAAAGATAAGTGTTACCAGCAGTTTCTTTCTTTTAGGGGGCAACTCTTTGCTACTGATGCGCTTAGTATCACGACTTAGGGAACAATTTTCTGTTGATATTGAACTAGAAGAAGCAATGGAACTATCTAGCATTCGATTGTTGGCTGAGAAAGTCGATGACTATCAGAAAAGTAATGCACTTTCAGACATCAGTAAGGTATCGGATGTATTGGCAGAAGATGAAGTGGAAGAAGCTATATGATAGAGAATCTACTACAGAGAGTTAAGGAACAAGGGATAAAGTTATACCTAGATAACGAAGGTGCCTTAAAACTAAGAAGAAAAACGAACACAGCAAACGACTCATTAATTGCAGAAATAAAAGAAAAAAAAGCACAGATTATCGAATGGCTTAAGGTTTCAGCAAAGGTAAATGACAAAATAGCAAGAGCTGAACATATTGATAGCGAAGCGCCAGCATCTTTTGCTCAGCAGAGAATGTGGTTGATTAATCAATTAGAAAGCAGTGATGCACATTATAATATGACAGACGCATTGCATATTAATGGCACCATAGACTTATCTGTGATTGAACAGACTTGTGATGAGATTATTAAACGACACGAACCTCTTAGAACCGTTTTTTTTGAAAGAGATGGGCAGGTGTGGCAAAAGGTATTAGACAAGTTTCATTTTCAAGTTACTCGTTTTGACTTTACTCAAGAAAGTGAAAATGTGGACAACCTAGTTTCTGAGTGTGTGAAGCAGTTTTCGTTACAAGCTTTCTCTCTTGAATCTGACTTGATGTTGAAAGTTGGCTACATTGAGCTGCCAATGAATAACACCGGTGAAGCGCATGGAGTATTACTCTTTAATCTGCACCATATTGCTGGAGACGGATGGTCCAGAGGACTACTGCTTAAGGAGTTCAATCATCTCTATCAATCAATTCAGCAGGGAGAGCCGAGTCGGCTGACATCAAATGCACTTCGATACATAGATTACTCGGTATGGCAAAGAGAGCAGTTCGAGTCATCAACAGTAGACTCTCAGAGGGCGTATTGGTTGAAGCAGCTTACTGAGTTGCCAGATGTGCATGCTTTGCCACTTGATCATCCTCGCCCACCAGTGCAGAGCTTTGATGGCAGTCGTGTTCAATTTGCTCTAGAAGCGCAGTTGAGCATGCAGTTGAAAGCGTTGGCTGTTGAGCAAAATGTAACATTATTTATGTTACTTCACGCAGCGTTTAGTTTATTGTTATCTCGCTATTCGGATTGCACTGATATTGTAATTGGTACACCTGTGGCAAATCGTAGGCAGCAAGAGTTAGAGGGATTAATAGGCTGTTTTGTAAATACGCTTGTACTGCGTACCAATACGTCTGAGAACAGGCGCTTTATTGATTACTTGCATGATGTAAAAAAAATCAATGTAAATGCACAAGCAAATCAAGATATGCCATTTGATTTACTTGTTGATGAGCTAAATCCGCAGAGAAGTCCTGCATACTCACCGTTATTTCAAATTCAGTTTAGTATGAATAATACTGAGTCGGTGAAGCCGAACTTAGCGAGTTCTTCTGTTTCTTCTGCGAATGTATCACGTAGTCTAGTAAAGTATGAACTTGCGTTACATGCCGTGGAGGATCATGACAGACTGAATTTTAGATTTGAGTATAATACTTCAATATTCAAACAAGATACGATACAGCAACTACAAGCCTGCTTTGTTCAATTGCTAAAAAGTATTGTTGCGACGCCACAGCAGGGTATTCATGAATTAACACTAGTTTCTGAATCTAACCAACATCACCTTTTGGTTGAGCTCAATGATACATCAGCACCAATAGCGCACGATGATAATGTCGTCGCAGCATTTACGCAGCAGGTTGCCGATAACCCACAACGTATAGCTGTGACTTATGAGGGAGAGTCGTTAACGTACCAGCAACTCGATGAAAGAGTGAATCAATTAGCAAACCATCTACAAGATAATGGTGTTGGGGCGCATAGTTATGTTGCTTTATATATGGAACGTTCGTTGGAAATGGTTGTTGCTATTTGGGCGATTTTAAAATCTGGTGGGGCCTATATTCCGATCGATCCGACATTACCCGCTGCAAGGGTAAGGGTTATATTGCAAGACGCGTCACCAGTCTTAGTTTTAACACAGAAAAGGTTTTACGGCTCACTGTCCTCATACCATCATAATGTTGTCTCTCTTGATGAGGATTCGGTGATACAAACCCTAAGTAGCGGCTCACGGTCATTTGAAACTAATTCACTATTTCAGCAAGGGCAGGAAGCTTATATTATCTATACTTCAGGTTCTACTGGTGAACCAAAAGGGGTAATTTGCGAACACAAAGGCTTGTTTAATCGCATTGATTGGATGCAAAAAATGTATCAGCTGACCTCGGCTGATTGTGTGCTACAAAAGACACCATACAGTTTTGATGTATCAGTATGGGAGTTTATATGGCCGCTAATTACAGGGTGCCGTCTAGTCGTAGCAAAACCTGAGGGTCATAAAGAGCCGAGTTATTTGTCATCACTTATTCAATCACAAAAGGTAACAACATTACATTTTGTGCCCTCTATGCTTAATTTGATGCTTCAAGCTGGTGACTGGGAGCAATGCAGTACGGTTCGCCAAGTGTTTTGCAGCGGAGAAGCGCTATCAAGTGAATTACAAGCGCAGTTTTTTGCAACGGAGACAAAGTCTAAATTACATAATTTATATGGTCCAACAGAGGCTTCAATAGATGTTACTTATTGGGAGTGCGATAGCGCTGCTGATAAGGGGGCTAGTGTGCCAATAGGTAGACCTATACAAAATACAAGTTTAGTTGTGTTAGATAAAAACGGAAAACTTGTTCCATATGGTGCTGTTGGAGAGCTTCATATTGGCGGAATGGGATTGGCGGTAGGGTATCTAAACAAACCCGAATTAACAAAAGACAAGTTTATTCCAAACCCATTTCCACAGTTAAATGGCCCCAGACTATACAAAACGGGTGATTTGGTTCGTTATAGCGAAGGCGGTAAGCTGGAGTATTTGGGTCGAATAGATCACCAAGTTAAGCTGCACGGCTTAAGAATCGAGCTTGGCGAAATTGAGTATCAGCTGGTTCAGCATGACAAGGTTAATCGATGTCTCGTTATGGTTCGTGAGGACATTGTTAATCAACCAAGATTGGTTGCGTATTTTGATAGTCCACACCCTGATATAGAAACACACTGTACAGAGTATCTAAAACAACAATTACCAAGTTATATGGTACCGGAAGTCTTGATCAGGGTAACGCAATGGCCGCTCACTGCGAACGGCAAAATCGACAGAAAAAAGCTACCTGTACCTAATGTGCCAGACACACTGAAGTATCTAGCTCCTGAAAACGAAATAGAAAGTCAGTTGCAACTTTTTGTGATGTCAGTACTACATTTAAACGAAGAACAAGTAAGCGCCGATGCTGACTTCTTTGAGCTGGGTGGTAATTCTTTACTGGCAATAAAGTTGATATCGAAGATTAACGAACAGTGGCAAATAAATATATCTAGTAAAGAAATCTTCAATACTAGAACCATAAGAGGATTGGGCGCAGAGATAGAAAAATATACTCTAGTATTGGCTTCCCAAATAATAACAAATAATACGCAAGTAGAGGAAAGTGGCTGGCTATGAACATTGTACAACTAATTCACCAAGCAAATAGCTCGGGTGTAACACTATTTTGTAAGTCTGGAAAATTAGGGTTTAGATTAAATAAGGGTTGTACTTTCCCACCAGAACTAAAACAAAGCATAGCGGATAACAAGCAAGCTATTATTGAATTTTTGACAGCCTATGAATCTTCGCCGAGCCTAGCGTTAAAGCCTATCACCCCAGTAGACAGAAACACAGATAAGTTCCCTCTGTCTTTTGCCCAGCAGCGGCTATGGTTTATTGATAGTTTGCAAGGTAGCACTCC
>NZ_JABWPQ010000017.1:0-132270 GCF_013366255.1 Pseudoalteromonas sp. McH1-7
TTCTTCTAGCTCTGGTTGTGATTCATCTTGTGCTTCGTCCAACAAAGCATCAATGTCATCCCCTGCAAGTATATCCGTCTCTTCTTCTAGCTCTGGTTGTGATTCATCTTGTGCTTCGTCCAACAAAGCATCAATGTCATCCCCTGCAAGTATATCCGGCTCTTCTTCCAGCTCTGGTTGCGATTCATCTTGTGCTTCGTTCAACAAAGCATCAATATCATCAGCATTGATTAAACTTTCGTTTTCAAGGTCACCATTGAATTCAGGCTCTTCATCCAATGCACCATCTAAAATGGAGTCAATGTCATCGTTAGTTTCTGCACTGACTTGTTCATCAGCTAGTTCTTCACTCAATGCAGCCAGCGCATCATCACTAACGTCGACCTCCTCATCCTGAGGCTCATTAAAGAGATCGTCTAAATCACCGTCACTCAAGATATCGTTGCTATCGTCAACATCTAGAGGGATCTCATCGCTAGAGTCCTCGAAGCTTTGCTGCATAAAGTCTTCTTCATGACTGTCGTCAAACGAAATATCTTCATTTAGTAAGCTATCAAGTTCATCTTGATCTAGTGTATCGTTGCCATCTTCAAAATCATCGTCGAGAGAGTCAAATGTGATCTCATCATCCTCTGGCAGTATGTCATCATCGAGTTGTACACTACTTCCTAAAGTATCCTCATCACCGACACCAATATCTAGCGGATCCGGCTCTGCTGCAAATGTCGCGGCAGCTGCTGTGGCTGTGGCTCCTGCAGCAGGTGTGCTTGGTAAAAACTCATCATCATCTTCAGCTTGAGGTGCTTGATTTTTTCTGCGCATAAACATGATGAACCCAGCAAGCGCCAGTAGTGCCGGTAAAGTCGCTAACAACACAATACCTGGCATAGAACTGAAGAAATCTCCCAAACCGTCGCTTTCCTCAGCTTTTGCCTGCGCGGCCTGTTGTTCAATCATTTCATTTTGCAGGTCGATTACCGCTTTAAGTTGTTGTTGTATTTCACTATCTTTACCAAGCTGAGTTCGTACTGTTTGAAGTTCTGTGGAAATCGCACCAAGTTGCTGCTTCAACTTATTATTTTCTGACAGGATCTCTTCTACATTGCGCACTGAAGATTTGAACTCTTTTTGTAAGTCCATCAACCGCATATCTTGCTCCATTTTTAAAGAGCGTAATTGGTTGGTTAGGTCTTCTTTTGCTTCTTCAACGTCGACTTTGCGCGCTTGTGTGACTTTTTTATCCGCTTGCTCTATCGCATTAGGGTTTAGCAGCCCTTTGCGTTTCATGTCCCACAGCCTATCGTCCTGATCGGATTTTTGCTTGGCAAGCGTAGGATCTACGCTGCGGATTTCATTAATGGTTGGAATGCGCAGGTAGGTACCGTACTGCATGTGGTTGAGGTTTTTATCTAAAAATGAGTTCGGATTCTTGTCATAGAGGGCCTTCATCACTTGATAAATAGTGACTGAATCGTCCGGACGCACTTTTTGTGCTATTCGCCATAGTGTATCCGTGGGTCTGATAGGCCCTATAGATCGACCTTGAGCCCCGTAGTCAACCCCTTTAGGGCCCTTTAACACTACCCCCTCTTGGGTGTATACCGGTGTTGCAAGTAGTGCGAATACAAAGATACTAAAAAAGGCTAAACCGCGCATGCCGATCCTTTACTCAAATGTTTAACACTCGTTAAACGACATTTTATTATTATGGCTTTGAAGCAAGCTCTATTCCAAATGCAAACTATAAACCAGTTACACCTGAATATCCATTGCAACGTATTGAAAGTTAACATGGTTGTAATGCTTTTTGCTGATGTAGAAAAAGCATAATATAGAAGAAGAATAGTCAACTAATTGACTTTTCGGCAAACTTATTGGCATAAGTTTGCCGCAATGGTCAGCTATTTTTAAAACTTTAAGGGGGGACCGGCTTAACAAAGCACCTTAAAGATAACTTTCAATCAATGCTTCAGCTATTTGAATACTATTGGTTGCCGCACCTTTTCTAGTATTGTCAGAAACAACCCATAGATTAAGCCCTAGAGGATGCGAAATATCTTGTCTTACTCGACCCACGTATACAGTATCATTACCGCTTGCGTCGCTGACCGGTGTTGGGTAATCGGTTTCATCTTCAATTAACTCAACACCAGGTGCATCCGCCAGTAACTGCTTTACATGCTCTAGATCAAAAGGCATACGTGTTTCAAGGTGAATAGCCTCGGCGTGACCAAAAAATACAGGGACACGAACTGCTGTTGGGTTTACCAACACGCTAGAGTCACCTAAGATCTTTTGAGTTTCCCACACCATTTTCATTTCTTCTTTGGTGTAGCCATTTTCTTGGAAAGCATCAATCTGTGGAATAACGTTAAACGCAATTTGTTTCGTGAAAACTTCATTTTCCATTGGTCTTGCGTTCATTAAGTTAGCTGTTTGCTTGGCTAACTCATCAACAGCTTCTTTGCCTGCCCCTGATACCGCTTGGTACGTTGACACATTTATTCTATCGATGCCATACGCATCATAAATTGGTTTGAGTGCAACTAACATCTGAATTGTAGAGCAATTTGGATTAGCGATGATGTTACGATTTCTAAAGTCAGCTAAGCTTTCCTTATTAACCTCGGGAACAACTAATGGTACGTCAAAGTCATATCTAAAGTGAGAAGTATTGTCTATCACAACACACCCAGCTTCCGCTGCAATCGGCGCGTACTTTTCTGATACCGAACCTCCGGCAGAAAACAGTCCAATATGCGCATTCGCGAAATCAAAAGTTTCAACATCAATGACTTCTACTTTTTCACCTTTAAAGTCAATCTCTTCACCCGCACTGCGACTGCTCGCCAACGGATAAAGTGTATCCACTGGAAACTTTCGCTCTGCTAATAGTTCTATAATCTGCTTACCAACAAGACCTGTTGCCCCAAGCACCGCAACATTAAATTTTTGCGACATTGTTCTTCCTCAATTCTGTAATATACCAATCAAGTTATTAGCTGCTGCACTTTGAAAAGCCAAGCTGATAAAGCTTGTCACTGATTGGAGAGTCATCATTTAATTCAATTGTACTAAATTCTCGGCGCACAGGATATGCTTTACGCAAAGCATCAAACCCTTGTGAAGTTAAGTTAGCTCTCATGATGCCATCATCGCGACGGACGTCATACACCAGATGTACCAAATTTAGTAAGTCGTTCTCGTTTGCTGTATTTTGCAGCTTACATGCAGTAACACTAGGTTTAGGTAAAAAGTCAGCTATCGTTTTTTGCAGCTTAAGATTTAGCGTATTACAAACCGCTTCATATAGCATTTGTGTACCACGCGCTTTGCCCTCGAGTGTATGGCCAGCAATATGTACAGTGGCAAAACGTACGTATGGTAGTAGTGATTGCAAAATATTAGGTTCATTCTCCCACACGTCCAGTACCAACTCTAACGCCTGCCCGCCTTCTAGCGCCCTTAATAAAGCTTGGTTATCAATAACATCACCACGACTTGCATTGATTAACACCATACCTGGCTTTAATGACGCAATTCGTGCTTCATTCAATAAATGTATGGTTTTATGCTCACCATTTTTTACAAGTGGAACGTGAAATGAAACAATATCTGCGGCCTTGAGTGCATCATCAAGCTCGATATGAGAGTCCAAACTGCCGTCTTGGTATCTTAGCGGGTCGCACAGCAATACTTTGAGGCCCAACGCGCCAATTTTTGCAGCTAAACATTTACCAATATTCCCAACCCCGACAATAGCAATGGTTTTCCCTTGCAAGGAAGTGCCGCTTTCTTGTGCATAGGCCATGATAGCGCTAATCACATATTCTGCCACTGCAATCGCGTTACACCCAGGTGCACTGCTAAATGCGATACCTGAGCTTGCCAGTAATTGTGTATCGATGTGGTCAATACCGATAGTTGCTGTACCAACAAACTTAAGTTGCTTGGCCTTTGCTAACAAGGCTTCATTCACCTTAGTCACTGAACGAGTAAGGAGAATATCAGCATCGCTTAATTCTTCTGGGCGCAGGTTGCGGCCGTCAAAACGGATAACTTCACCAATATCTGAGAAAAAAGACTCTACCAGGGGCATATTTTGATCGGCTAATATACGCATCGGGGTTCCCTATAACCAATTTTATCAAGTTCAAGTGCGAAAACTGTTCACTGACGGGAGTCTAACATGGCAAGGTAGGTAACTAATAATAAAACCTTTTATTCTGAGCTACTTCCTTATTGCATCCAAATGCGATCGCAAAAAACATCACACAACATACAAACACCACCGCACCTTTAAGACTTAACCAACCACCAGAGTCAAGTAAGGGACAAAAGGTCATCGCGAGTACATTGATACAGCATAACAAAAGTGCCCATCGAGTGTATGAACGATAGCCAATCAAGGCTGCAAATAAGCTACTAAAAACATTAAAAATTACAGCTTCTGGAAGTAAATGAAAAGCCGCTAACATCGCAACGAAGGCTAAAATAATAATGAGGCAAAATATACTCTGTTGCATCTTGTTTCTCCTTAACATAGACAACAACTATCACCACTTTACTCGAGAAGTCAGTGGCAAAATGAAAGATAAATCAGTTACCAACTGCTCTACTAAAAATGAGCAAGTAATACCAAAACCGAAAAAGTAGATGACACTATTTTGCTGTTCCTTTGCAGTCCATCAATACATTACTTTTCAGATAAGGCACTCCAAAGTGTAGAAGCTTTATAATAGATTTCAATATCAACCTTAGATGAAGTTTTGGCAATTATAGTGGACAGAACTAGGGATTTTTTGAAAGAAAATTCATGTGCATTTTCGCCACATTGCACTACGTTACTTACACTTCAAAAGTATCTAACACTACCGAAGTTAAAAATACTGCTGGTTTTACGGTGATTTTCAAATATGTGTGGCACACGTAAATAAATTGTCACAAACAGACTGCAATTAATTAATCGTGATGATATCAAGACGCTTGAAATATCAGCGTTAACCAGCTAGTCTAACTGGGTGGTCAGACCTCTTATAAGGAAGAACAACATGACACTTATATTTGTTCTCGCTTTGATTGTCTTGCTCAGTGCAGCAAGTTATCATCGCGCAAGCTGGAATACCGCTATCGGGATTGCAGCAGTTACTATGCTCGTTGGCACCTTTGCGGGTGCATTCGGCATTATCTCTTGGTTAATTTTCTTAGCGATTGTTATTCCGCTTTCAGTAACGAACCTGCGTCAGCAGTACATCGTGGCTCCGGCATTTAAAGCGTTCAAAAAAGTTACGCCAACAATGTCAGAAACGGAAAAGTCAGCGATTGATGCTGGTACTACGTGGTGGGAAGCCGACCTATTTTGTGGTAACCCAAACTGGGATAAACTTCATCAGTTTCCAAAGCCACGCTTGAGCGTTGAAGAGCAAGCGTTTTTGGATGGTCCAGTTGAAGAAGTGTGTGCCATGCTTAACGATTGGGAAGCTACGCACGAGCTGACGGACTTACCGCAAGACGTGTGGCAATACTTAAAAGACAACAAGTTCTTTGCGATGATCATCAAAAAGCAATACGGTGGTCTTGAGTTTTCAGCTTACGCGCAATCTTGTGTACTACAAAAGCTTACTAGTAAATCAACTTTGCTATCGTCTATCGTGGGCGTACCTAACTCGTTAGGCCCAGGTGAACTACTTCAGCACTATGGTACTGAAGAGCAAAAAGAACATTACTTACCTCGCCTAGCAGTGGGTGATGAAATCCCTTGTTTTGCATTAACGTCACCGGAAGCAGGCTCTGATGCTTCATCTATCCCTGACTTTGGTGTTGTGTGTAAAGGCGAATGGGAAGGCAAAGAAGTGCTGGGTATTAGCTTAACGTGGAACAAGCGTTATATTACCTTAGCGCCCGTTGCGACTGTACTTGGTCTGGCGTTTAAAATGCGTGACCCGGACGGCTTACTAGGCGATAAAGAAGAGCTAGGTATTACTTGTGCCCTGATTCCTACTAACACACCAGGTGTAAAAATTGGTCGTCGCCACTTCCCTCTAAATGTGCCATTCCAAAATGGTCCAACACAAGGTGAGAACGTTTTTGTACCACTCGATTTCATTATCGGTGGCGCAAAAATGGCAGGACAAGGCTGGCGCATGCTAGTTGAGTGTTTGTCGGTTGGTCGTGTTATTACGCTTCCTTCAAACTCTGCCGGTGGTATTAAATCTCTTGCAGTGGCAAGTGGTGCGTATAGTCGTATTCGTCGTCAATTCAAACTACCTATTGGTAAAATGGAAGGGATTGAAGAAGCACTTGCGAAACTGGGTGGCTACGCGTATAGCTCTGATGCTGCGGTTACCATGTCAACTGGCGCGGTAGATTTAGGTGAAAAACCTTCAGTAGTTTCTGCCATTTTAAAGTACCACCTAACCGAGCAAATGCGAGCTTCCACCATCCATGCTATGGATATTCATGGTGGTAAAGGAATTTGTCTAGGTCCAAACAACTACGTTGGCCGTGGTTACCAAGGTGCACCAATTGCAATTACGGTAGAAGGTGCAAACATCCTAACCCGTAACATGATCATCTACGGTCAAGGCGCTATTCGTTGCCATCCATTTGTACTGGCTGAACTTGAAGCTTGCTCTATCAAGGATAAACAAGAAGCGCTTGACAGCTTCGACAAATCCCTGATGGGTCACATCGGTTTCACCATGTCGAACTTGGTAAGAACTAAATGGCTAGCACTGACCGGTGCACGTTTCACCAAAGTACCATTTAACGATGAAACCGCAGTTTATTACCGTAATGCTGCCCGTTACAGTGCATCTTTGGCATTAATGTCTGATATTTGTATGGCTGTATTTGGTGGTTCACTTAAGCGTAAAGAGCGTATATCTGCACGTTTAGGCGACTTATTAAGCTACCTATACTTGGTTTCAGCAACGCTTAAGCGCTATAACGATGAAGGTCGTCGTAAAGAAGACTTACCGTTTGTGCAATGGTCTTGTCAAGAGCACCTATATCTTTGCCAACGTGCCCTTGCTGACTTAATTAACAACATGCCTTCTGCTGCATTACGTGGCTTATTGAAAGTGGTATTGTTCCCATTTGGTCGTCCGGTTCGTAAACCAACCGACAAAATGGAGCATAAACTTGCTCAGCTACTTCAAGTACCTAGCGAAACCCGTGACCGTCTTGCAACACACATCTACTTAAAAGACGAGCCTCTGTGCTTGCTTGGTAAGCAAGAACAAACGCTAAAAGACATTCTTGCCGTAGAGCCTTTATTTGAAAAGGTATGCCGTGGTACTGGTAAAAAGTTACCGTTTATGCAGCTTGATAAAGTAGCAGCAATGGGGCTTGAAGCTGGCGTACTAAGCGAAGACGAAGCAGCGAAATTAACTGCCGTTGAAGCAAAACGCCTTGCCGTTATCAACGTTGATGACTTTGACCCTGAAGAATTACTTGCTGGTAAAGCGAGAACCAAAGAGTCAGCTAAGGCAGACGCAGCATAACTACTTTTGTTTATTAGGTAGTATAAACCATACTATCAATAGCAATTAGCGTGGATAAAGGTCAGAGTTTTCTGACCTTTTTTTCTTGGCAGATTATACCAATTTGACTTGATACTTGCTCAATTTGAAGGAGTAAATCTGACGCTAACAGCGTTAAAAATTTCTTATTTAGAACAACTAAATAAGAAATTTTTGCCTTGCCTACAAGGATGTAGGTACCTTGGCGATAGCAGGATGCGGTAGCGGGGTTATCGACAAGATTTTCTCGCCTCAACATAGACCACTTAATTAAGAAAATTGGTATTAGAGCCGGGGGAACACAGCTCTAGTGATTTAAAATAAATATCGCACCTTAAACGTCACTAAGTCTTGCACTGGCTGTTGCCATAAATCGGCAACACTACCAAACCAATCTCTGCGCCCGACCTGAGACTTTTCAAGTGTCAAAAAGTTTGCTCCTCCTCGTTGATACACTAAAAAAATGTCTGAATATGCCCCCATTCGATGACGCAGTTTTATCTGGCTCGCCAAGCGCCTATCGTCAAAACTCGTGTCACCATGAACTTCGCGAAGATCACCATTGGTAAGTTGATAAATTGTCTTACTTCGCGCTTCAAGTACCGTCCACTGTAGCGAACCACTAAGCTCAAGGTTGTCAGTGATCCGGCCATTAAATTCAAATTTATTGGAAAACTCATCTCTGTCGTATTCACTCAAGCGGTTGTGCCCGTTTGCCATTAGCCAGCCATCACCGCTTCTAAAGAAATTACTCAACTTAAGGTTCCAGTTATAATGTGGCATCCACGTCAAATCCACGGCGTACTGCTGTGCTGAGCCTGATATTCCCTCTTGGTCAAGCTCTATACTTGCAGCCCAAGAAAAATCTCCTACATAAGGGCTTTGATAAAATACCCGAGACTCCGTACGACTTGGCATTTCAAACATCTCTGTGCCTCGCCCTAAATTATCTTGTTTACCGCTGGTGTAATAATCTAGACCGAGATTGAGCTGACCACCATTTGCCAGCAAAAACTGTGCTAAATATGCTTGTCTGGCCGCTAAGCCTGTTCCTGCATTATTTTGCTCATGTCTTAATGTGAGTGACTGCTTTAATCTGGTAAACCAGCTGTCTTTTGGATGCATTGAGTATTCACCATAAAGCTCTCTCACCTGCCAGTCGTTTCGTTTCATATAGCCGAGATCACGATTATCAAATTCGTCATCCACTGCAAAGTAGCGCGCAGCGAACTTTGTCTGTAACGACTGTTGATACTCCGCCTCTAGCGATACACCTTCACCTGTAACACGTTGCTTTTGTGTTTCTACCTCAGTTTGTAATAGCGCACCTTTGAAAGACCAAGTATCACTACGATACTGACCATCAAGGGCATAACTTGTGGCATCACGCTCAAGAAGCGGTCTGTCTGTTTTGGTTGCAAGCACACCAGCCTGCCAATCTTGCGTGCGATAATTAGCTCTTGCGGCAAAAAACTGCTTACCGATATCATCCGAAAAGTCCGACTCAGACACAGCAAAAGTACCAAATTGTACCGACTTACCTTTATGTACAAATCGTAGCGCAGCATCTATGGGGGAGATTGCACGTGTACCATCATCACTTGATGCCCCTATACGACGGGTATGAATAAGCTTAGTGCTTTCAAGTGCAGCAACTTCAAACAGGCTGATATCTTGGGTGAAAAATGGACGTTTATCGGTGCGAAGCGTTTCCACGGCCGAATAATTCACATCAACATCATCGATATCCACCTGGCCAAAGTCGGGATTCACGGCAAGACTTACCTTCTGATGATGAGAAGGCTTGTAGAATAAATCAAAACCAACATCGAACTGATGTTGGCGCTCGGAAGGCGAAGTGCTTAGAGGTGCAAATTGAGCTTGATGCGCAAAGTAAGGCACAAATGCCAATTGAGAATGCGCGGGGATATGTGCTGCGATCTTTGGCATAGACAAAAAGAAGTCGTTGTTTGCTGTTGTATCCTCATGGTTTGCATAGATAAAATTACTTTTAAGCTCATATAATTGTACCGAAACCCCAATGTTTTTAAGCCCCTGCTCATCTCCCGGCTGAAACGACACGGTATGCCAAGGGATCAATAACTCTGTGGTCCAATACGTATCGTCAATGTGATTGGCATAGTGCCAGTCCCCATCCCAATCGTAATCCACGTTTAAGCTTGGGGTTACAACACCATCTTGCGAGCCGCCACCTAATGTCACCGAGAATTGATATGCGCTGCTGCCGTCACCTGAAAAGTCCACAACTACCCGATTGAAGTCAGCTTGCATAAAGCGGTCATGGATATTGAATTGTCGCTTACGCTCGGCTTTATGCTGGAAGTTTTTAATACCAATATAAACACCGTCGGTGGTTGCAAAGGCTTTTGCTGTAATTTTGTCATTGGCAGATGCCAAAGTTACAGGCACAACCTGAACAAATTGTTCAAAGTGCGTAGCAGAGCCCCACTGCGCTTCATTTAACTTACCATCAATCACGATAGGTTCCGCAAGTACAGCTCCTACCATTATGGGATAACTTAAACCAAGCCAAAATTTATTGCTTTTATTCATACATACTTTCCTCAGAGTTATGCCTGCTATTGCAACAAACTTTGCCGTAAAAAGTTCTTAACTTTTTCTGAAGAAAGCTGACTTAACCTTTATAAACATTGACTTAATCTTAAGAAACGCTAACGTTATAGGAACAATTGGCTTTGATTATTGAAATTGGTACTCAGCGTGCAGGCACAGGAAGTAGAGATGGTTTGTTTTGGACATTGGCAGTTTGATCTCCAGCAAGACTGCCTAACACATAGGCAAAGCCAAGAAACCGTAAAACTTGAGCCACAAATGGCAAGGTTACTCGCACTTTTTATTGAGCATCATAACGAAGTACTAGAGAAATGTTGGCTTACTGAGAAGCTATGGCAACACGCGGTTGTCGAACCTAATAGCCTGTATCAGCTACTGACTAAACTGCGAAAAGTGCTTGGGGATGACCCTAAAAATCCGATTTATATCAAAACTATCCCCAAACGGGGTTATCGCTTTATCGCGCCACTTACAAGCCATGATAAGGTGTCTCAGCATACGATAAAACCCGTAAAAACAATAACCAAGTCCCACTTTTTCTCTTTTAGCGCCGTTGTTATGGCAGTGTTATGCTTTGGCGCAATCGCCTTTTTTAATCAAACACCGACTGAAAAAACACCATCACGCTACGAAACCTCGAGCCTTAGCCATGATCTAGGCCTTGAATTTGACGTTGATGCCCACCAAAGCCAAGATCTCATCGCCTACATTAAAGATTTTACTCACCTTGTGATTGCCAACAAGCAAGGCTATCAGTTAAATGCACACCATTTCGACTCTCGTATTAGTTTTCCAAGTTGGAGCCCCGACTCAGATAAGCTGGCGTTCTGGCAATATCAAGGCAGTGGCTGTCAACTTCACGTGATGACTGCTGCGGGGCAATTTTTCCACAGCTCTCAAATTATCCCCTGTCAGGTTGGTACTAAACCTGTCTGGAAAAATGATAAGGAACTTATTTTAACGTTCGGCCAATACAATGCCAAAGCAGCGCACCTTTACCGGCTAGAGTCCCATCAAATGGTCAAACTGCCACTCGCTTTGGCAGCCAATGAGCAGTTAAAAATGGCAATTCGAGGTTGGGGAGGCAAAACCTATTACTTAGTGCAAGATAAACAGAGGCTGGCAAGACTTCAAACACTCGATGGTACGGTTCATATAAAATGGCCTGTCCCTGTGACTTCCGTGGCATTTGATATTTATCATCAAGCCGTGATTGCGAGTCAATATGGCAGCTTGTCACGGCACTTTAGAGACGGTGACATTCAGGCTATAAAAGAAACGGAGATTGGCCTCTATACAAGCTTTTCGAGCGATCAACATGGGGATATTTTTGCCGCATTAGAAAGCTTCCAAGTTAATATTAAAGACCGGGACAACCTCCCCTTATTTTCAAGCTCAAGCATCGATTACCTGCCACTGACCAACAGCTTGGGGGAAACCGCATTTATGTCTAGGCGCAGCGGCGTATGCGAGGTGTATCTTTATCGCGATGATAAAATCAGCCAGCTTTCTTTTCATCAGGGACATGAGTACGTTGGCTTTTTAGTATGGAGCCCAGAGCTAAACTATTTGGCCTCAAACCGTGATAACGATTTAGTGATATACGACCGAAAACGTCCACTCACTCAGTTCGACTCTCAACTGAGTCAGCCAGTCAGAAGCATGGGCTGGATTGATGAACAGACACTATGGGCTTATGACGGTGAAACTTTAAATCAATACAGTTTGTCTGGGGCGCTTATCAGTAGCCATCAAAGCGCAGCGGATTTTGTCTTTTATCACCCCACAAGACAAACTTGGTTTGTGCTACAACAACCCCTACTGCTTGAGTACGAAACGCTCTTCGAAAGCGACTCAGAAGCAATAAATAAATATTCGCTAAGTCAAAAACAAACTAATCAATTTAGTAACTTAAGAATTCGCGGCAACGACATCTATTGGCAATCTGCTTGGTCAAAAAAGGACTACATTTGGCAACTCACATTGATGCCAGAGCAACAGCCTAGACTTAAAAAAGTAGGCCACCTGATCTGGCACTACGATATCGACGCCCTTGGCAATCTGCTCATCGCGAGAATGGAGAGTATCGAAGGCGATATCAAAAAACTGACTCGCCTTTCTGAAGCTGCAAATTAGCAGTTGGTATTATACCAATTTGACTTAATACATACTCAATTTGAAGGAGTAAATCTGACGCTAACAGCGTTAAAAATTTCTTATTTAGAACAACTAAATAGCAAAATTTTTGCCTTGCCTACAGGACGTAGGTACCTCGGCGTGAGCAGGACGCGGAAGCGGTGTTATCGACAAGATTTTCTCGCCTCAAAATAGACCACTTAATTAAGAAAATTGGTATTAAAAAAGCACAAACGCTGTATAGCTAAGTACTAAAGTACTGAGCCAAGTCATGGCTAAATGTTGTGGACCTTTTAATGCACTTAAAACCAAAAGTGGTAGAAAAACGTAAGGCAATAAACTGACTACAGTCATCCCTAACAAAATATAAACCGGTACGGAAAAGCCAATGGCTGCCGTCAGGACAATTATCCAAATGCTCTGCTTAGCCGATTGCAGTTTATCGAGACTCAACCAATATGCCACACGACCGTATATCTCAGGTTTTAGATCGATAGCCAGGCTCGACCACCACAATAAAATTAAAGTCACAAGCCCCGGCACATAATTGGCAACTAAATCTGGACGTTCAGTTTCTAAAATTACACCAAACCACAGCACCAGAGCACTCAACACAATTCGCCAAAGCAACACAAAGTAGTGGTTATAGGCAAAACTTAGCCAAAATGTCGCTAACCCCGTAACAGATATTGACATCAAGAGTGTGCGTGGCAGCAGCGTTGAACATCCCAGTATAATGAGGTTTAAAGCAACCAAGTACCACGTAATGTTAGTCGTATATAGCGCTATGGCCGCCGCAAGTAACAACCCACTTCCAGTACCAAGCGGACGATAAATAAAACAAACCGCGACAAAAAACTGCGTTACGACAAACAATATTAGCTGCCATGCTTGTGTCAGTTTCTCAAGTCCCATCGAATAACAAATAATCAAACTCATCAATAATAAAGGATGAACAATAAGCAGAGATACGCCATCGGCTAGCTTTTGATGAATCGTTTGGGTCAATATGGTGTGATGATAGCGACGATGTGTCGAGTCCAGCACGGCATCTCGAAATACCAACAAAATAAAGCTCTGCGCTGCAAGTAATCCCCACGCAATTTGCACCTGTGTCGCGGGACTATCGCTTTCAACTATTTTACCTATCCCCATAAATAATATCGCAATAAAGCCTAGTAAATAGATTTGGAACAGCGCCGCAATCATAAGACCAAATTGTTGTATCTGTTGGCCAATCCCTTGGAGAGATAAAACAAAAGATGCTTTTCTGTAACGGTAATAATAAAGCATATCAGTTGCTCGGTTTTGGAATTAGCGGCACGCAGTGAAAACCTACTTGTAGAAATGGCTCTGGTTCGTGACTTGTCATCAGCACCATGCCTTCATAATTGCTGACCACTTCGACGATATATTCGCAACCTGCTGCATCCAAAGCTGCCGTGGGTTCATCCAATAGTAGATAAGGTGTATTACGCATCAACGCATTTATAAGCTGAAGCTTCTTTTTGTTACCAGAGGATAGGTCTTCGTAACGCGTGTTTAAAAATGGGTCAAATTGAAAGTCGTGAATAAGCTCGGCTGGAAAGTCACATTGCCATGCTGTCGACGTGAGATTGAGTAACTCTTTAGCAGGTAAGAAACTAGGATAAGGAATATTATCCGAAGCTAACGCGACACAGTTTTGTCGTTTTTTCACTTCTTTATTTTGCAACAAGATCTGTCCGCTGAACGCAATGTCTACTCCTGCAATCATACATAACAATGTTGTTTTACCAATACCATTGGGCGCAGACAGGCAGGTTTTTTCATGAGTAAATTTCTGAGAGTAGTTTTTAAATAAAGCATTTTTAGAAAAATACTTATCAATATTATTAATTTCTATCATGTTACCTTTTATTCCATTAAAAATTTGGAATTTATTATTTTGTTTAAATTTGTAGCAGATTAAAAATCTAACATATAACAAATCTCAATAATAATCACTGAGTTAAAAGCGTATCTCGCAAATACAACGTACCACTTTTTGTTACAAAGTCTTTCTACTTACAGTTTTTAACATATTCCGAACATCATTAAGCAACGTTTCATTTGGCCATCTTATATTCTTTCTTCGCAATCTGATTAAGTTCGTAATTCAACACATTGATTAAGGAGATCAATAATGAATTTTCGCCCGCTTGCTATTACTACACTTAGTATTTTAGCTGTTGCCTGTTCATCAGAAGATATTGAGACTGCCAACTTTGGTTCTGATCTATACAAGAATGAATACAATTTAGTGAATGCCACCGATTATGAAATTGCATTCCACCTTGCTAATACAAAATTAGATGGCGATGAGCGTAATGCCGCAGATGAAAAATATCGAGTCAAAGTCTTACCCTCCAACTCTGCGCCGACCCGCATTACACATGAGCACAATGTTAATAGAGAAATTAGCTTCTATGCCGAGTCTATTAATAAGCTGGGAATGATAGAACAAAAGAAGGTCAAAGTAAGCAATAACAAAGATTATCATTTTGTAGTCATGCAGCAGGCTAATGACACTTTGGATATCCAACTAGTACGCAAGTCTAAAGAGGATCATGATAATCAATTTACCGTTCGTATCTTAGCCACAGCATCAATGAAGTTGAGCATAAATGAGCAGGAAGTGGAAGTAACAAAAGGTGAAGTAACTGGTTGGTATCAAGTCAATGACTGTAACGAAGATATAATGATGGGCGACAAAGTACTGAGTCTGTGTAACGCCTCTTTAGATCGCTCATACCTTTTAGTGGTTGGAGAAGCTGGTCTAATAAGTACGGTACTAGAGTATTAAAAAAGTCTAACGCTTTTGGTTGCTGGATACGGGTACGCTTCTCAGCGCGGTATAACTTCAATCCATGCAACCTCAATAATCACAGAATAAATCATACCTTTTTACGGGACTCTACATCCATAAAAAATTCACTTTTTTGAACACTTTCATCAATATTATCTATTCCCTCATCCGACCATTGAAAATAGTGACATTTGTCATAAGTCAGTTTTATTAAACTTTTTACCCCTGCAAAAAATAGAGCATTCACTTTAATAATAAATTAATTCTTTATATCTCATTAAGATATAAAATAGTGATTAACAACTCTTCCCTGTCACCAAAACTTAACATTTCAATTATTTTAACGTTAGGTTTAATTAACATTAAAATGGCAAATTTTCAGTGTTGACACCCCAAAATCTCAGACTTAACCTAGCCGCCATTCTTAAAACACAACAATCAAAAAATCACATTTAATAATTTTTATTTACAAACAAAATAATTATGTAACAAAAATAGTGACAATAGTATCGCGATAGAATTGAACATATAAACAGGTTTAGAACTCACGGGACGTTGGTTAAGTAGTACTCGCCTATAACAGGGTGTAACTCACATTCATAGAGTATGTCAGTTACAGCAAAAATAAACATTGTGAACAACACAATCAGAATCATTATTTTAGTCAGAGTAGGAAAGTCATGAACCAGTACAACACAGAAAAGGAAACAATTCAGGTCGAGAAGCAGCTCGGTAGTATTGTTTTTATCTCGCAAGATCAATCACTTTCTCTAGAGTCAGTACAAGAGTATGCAGGTCAACCAACTTCTAAAGTTAAACTAGATGAGTTAGCACTTAAGGCAAGAATCGATCAGAATCGTCAATACCTTGATGACAAACTAACCAATCAAGAAGACATTTATGGTGTAACAACTGGTTTCGGTAACTCAGCAAGCAACCGAATTTCAACTTCACTTTCCGAAGAGTTGCAACAAAACCTTATCGCTTATCATGGCTGTGGTGTAGGCGATTATCTGTCAGAATCTGACTGTGCGGCCACATTGTTAATTCGCATGAATTGTAATGCCAAAGGGTTTTCAGGAGTAAGCTGGGCACTGCTATCTCAAATGGAAACCTTTTTAAACAACCGTATTATTCCTGCGATTCCTGCAATGGGTTCTGTTGGTGCTAGCGGCGACTTAACACCACTTTCATATATCGGTGCTGCACTTGGCGGCAAACGCAAAGTCTATTATCAAGGACAAATTCGTGATACTGCTGAGGTGTTGGAAGAACTCAATATAACGCCTTACAAACTCAAGCCTAAGGAAGGCCTTGCAATTATGAATGGCACCTCTGTGATGTCAGCCATCGCAACCAATGCACTCAAAGACATTCAGCGTGCAATTGACCTTAGCTGTAAGCTAATTGCCCTGTATGTAGAACTGATAGAAGGTCGTGCTTCTCCATTCCATAAACGTGTACACGAATTAAAACCACACCGTGGCCAACAAATTTGTGCCGCAAAAATACTCGAGCGCCTAACCAATGTTGATCAACGTTTAGGGCGCAGAAATCGTACCGACGACAATATCGAGTTTGGTAAACAGGAAACCTTCAGACTACAAGATAGCTACTCAATTCGTTGCTCACCACAAGTATTGGGGCCATTAATTGACGCGCAAATGTGGGCCTCACAAATTCTCACCACAGAGATCAACTCAGTAAATGACAACCCACTTTTTGATGATGAAAATGACCTTATCCTCAATGCTGGACATTTTTACGGCGGCCACGTTGCGGCGGTATGCGATACCTTAAAGCCACTGGTTGCAAACATGGGAGCATTACTTGAGCGCGAGCTGGGCATTTTAGTTGACGATCGTCTAAATGGCGGCATTTCTAACAACTTAGTGGCCCGCGATGACTTAGGCGACAAAGCATGGGTACACCACGGCTTCAAGGCAATGCAGATCACCTCCTCTTCGCTTGTTGCTGAAGCGCTAAAAAATGCAGGCCCAATGTCAGTATTTTCACGCACAACAGAAGCATTAAACCAAGATATTGTGAGCATGGGAACCATTGCTGCACGAGATCTGCGCCGTATTACCGATCTTATCAAGCCAGTTATTGCCATTCAGGCAATGGCAATCAGACAGGCATTTTATGTTGATGGAAAAGATGCGAAAGCGGAAAAACTCAACCAGCTTTCTCGTGAGTTTTTCGACGAAATTAGCAGCAACTTCCAGCCTGTAATCGAAGACAGACCGATGGATGCTGAAATCAACAACATGGTTAATGCCCTTTTTAACGAGCAATAAACCTCTCTGAGCCGTTTTTTGAGCTGACAGACTTACTTGGCTGACGTGTGAATACGTCAGCCACAGGCTGCTGTTGCTCCAAAACTCTCAAAGAGTCGCTTAACACACACCGCACAAAAATCAAAAAGGATATAAAAATGAGTAACTTAGAGTCAATAACACAATTTATTAAGCAAGATATCATTGTTGATAATTTGGAAGTAGTAGACAGCATTGAAGAAATCGAGGATGACGCCCCGCTTATCGGTGATGGCTTAGATTTGGATAGCATTGAAGTGCTAGACCTTGTGGTATCGATTGAGAAGCAATACAGCCTCAAGTTTAAAGATTACCCAGAACAAACCATTCAGGAAAAAATGAAAAATGTCGCTACATTAGCTCAATTTGTGCACGAGCAAGTTGCAGCTAAAGCGACTGCCGAAGCTTGTTGATCTACTAGTAACCATTTCGCTTGGAAGGACACCATGCAAACAAACAGTGCCATTCGTTCAACACTCATACAGCTGATTGAAGCTGAGTTAGAAGTAGATATAGAACAATTAAACCTATTAGATGATGATGCCAACTTGCTAGAGGCGCCACTATTTCTCGATTCGGTCGACCTCATGCAGTTATCCGCAGCATGTAAGAAAGCATTCAAGCTCAGTGATTTGGGCGAATTGAGCACTGTTACTCTGAACACACTAGCAGAACAAATCATCACCAAGCTTACACAGCAAAAGCAAGCTAGCCTGTTAGATACTTGGACAGATCAACATTCCGCACTAGGTGAACAGGCACTATTAACGCTTATTCAGGCAAGCAAAGATATTGAGATTACCGGCACAGTAAGAGTAATAAAAGATAGTGCACCATGCGATATTATTAAAAGTGTGATGATCTTACTTGCACATAACATCACACCTGTACTCTGTGCCACCGCTACAACCTCACAAGATGCTTTTAGTTGGAAAGACTTAGTCATCACACCTCAACATGAGGTAGTACAACCAGGCTCCATTACCCAGTTCTTACAACAATATAGCGATAAAACCATTGGCTTTGAAACCTCGGGTAGTACTGGTAAGCCGCAAATTTGGCAAAAGTCCATCGCTTCTCTTCATGCTGAGGCTGTTACCTTTGCCGATACCTTTGGCTTTGGCGACGTCGATTACTTTTGTGCGTGTGTCGATATTCGCCATATGTTTGGGTTTATTTGGGCATTTATGCTCCCACTCCAGCTTGGTAAGCCTGTTTGCTATGAGCTGGGATCGACACCGGACTTACAACCTATCAAAAACAAGCATATTGCCGTGATATTGACACCAACCATGTTTGATTTTGTTGCAGATCAAATCAGTTACCAACACCATTACTTGATTAGCTCTGGTGCCCCCTTCAAAGGTGAGAAGGAGCAAAAGCTAACTCAATTGACTGAGCAAAAAGCGTTATCAATCCGTGCTTTTGAGGTACTAGGAAGTACTGAAACTGGCGGTATTGGGTATCGGCCACTTGCTTGTAACGAAACCTTATTTACCAAATTTAGTGTCGTCGACATCTATCAAAATGCTGAGCAAAAAACGATGCTCCGCTCCCCATTTTTAGTGGTTGATTGTGAAGCATTTGAACTCAAAGACAAACTGGTCTTTAGCAGCCACCAACAGTTTTCTCACGCGGGTCGAGCTGATCAGATTTTTAAATATGCCGGTAAGCGTTTCTCATTACAAAGTATCGAAAAAGTCCTCACGGAGCATTTTGCCGGGCTGCGCCACAAGGTCTTTTTTATTGAAGATAGTAATAACAATAAAGGAGGCGAGCTAGTCGCCTTTGTCGAAGGATTGTCACACACACCAGCACTTCAAGATATTAGGAGTTGGTTTAAAGACTTACCCACGCCACAAGTTCATTTTCTCGCGCAGTTTCCTGAAAACGAACTCGGCAAAATCACCCTCTCGGCACTACAGGAAAGCGTACATGAATAATAAACAAGAAACTTTCATCACTGGATATGGCGTACTCTGTGCTGCTGGCGAAAATCGCCAAGCGATGCTGACTTGCATCAAAAAAAACCGTACGGGGATCGGCCGTATTCACCGTTTTGACACTCAGGGGCTTGCACATAATGTGGGAGCGCTCGCCGTCAATTTTGAAGCATATGTTGCGGATAATTATGAAATGGATCTGGCAAGTCAGTATGCCATCCATGCTGTAGAAGAAGCACTAACACATGCAGATTTAGTATTAGGCGAGGTCGACAACACTAGGGTTGCTTTTATTTTAGGTAATGCTAACTGTGGCATGTTTTCATTAATAGAGAGCATAAAAGGTAAACATCAAAAAGGATTTAAGTTTTACCCTCCACATCAGATAGCAACTGATGTAAGCCGTCACTTTGGTATTCAGGGGCCGATAATGACGTTTACCTCAGCCTGTACAGCAAGCAGCAGCGCCATAGCTTTTGCCAAACAACTTATTGAGAACGACCAAGCTGATGTAGTGATTGCAGGTGGCGCCGACGCGCTAAGTGAGCTGGTCTATGGTGGCTTTCAATCGGTACAATCACTGAGTCCTGAACCTTGTGCCCCGTATAGTGAAAAAATGGGCTTAAGCCTTGGTGAAGGTGCTGGTTTCTTAATCTTCGAGTCAGCACAACATATCAACAAACGCGGTGGGGCGGCACGCTATCAATTGCTGGCTACAGGTTCTAGTTTAGATGCGCACCACGCCACCGCTCCCAACCCTGAAGGCGACGGTGTGCGCCGAGCGCTATTACAAACACTCTCTTTTGCGCCTGTTACAGCCAGCAATATTGAATACATCAATAGTCATGGTACCGGTACTCCTGCAAACGATGGCGCAGAGCTCAATGGCATTCAAACGGCAATTGGCACTCAGGCGATGCAAAAAGCATGGGTTTCCAGCAGCAAATCTTACTTTGGCCATACCCTTGGCGCAGCCGGTGCGGTAGAGCTTATCTCAACACTTGTTAGCCAAGATGACGGACTATTACCCGCAACACTTGGGGTTGATTCAGTTAGACCATGCTGCAAAGACTATCAATTAGTCACTAACCAGCCAAAGTCTCACACTGTCGATGTCTTTGCCGTGACTAACTCAGCATTTGGCGGTCATAACACTAGCATGCTACTTAGTCACCAAGAAAAGCCCATACCCAGTCAATCGCTACAACCAGTTTATTTACTCACCGCCACCAGCCTCTGTGATGAAAGAGTCTACTTCGCCAGAGAAAACAAAACCGATGGCTTTAGTGAGTTTAACTTGAAAAAGCAATTCCCATCGCTATTTCAGCGTCGTACGCCAAATGTAACCCAATTTGCCTTGGGCGCCTGCCAGTTTGCATTGCAAGACAGTGAACTTGACCTAACTCAATTACCACTTGCCGAGTTCGCCGCGTACTACGCTAACCCCATAGGCTCGTCAGAAACACTCAATAAAAACTTAGCGTCGTTCTGTGAAGGTATTGCAGAGCTTAAAAGCACGCATTTTCCAAACACAGTCGTCAATGCCACTTTGGGGCAGCTAGCTTTGGGGTTTGGTTTCAAAAACTCCGCTACGTGCGTGAGTGACTTAGGTAACGATTTTTTACATGCTTTATGGAGTGCAACGCTTGATATGCGTGAAGGCCGTAGCCGTTACGCAATGGTATGTGGGTCACAAGATGACACAGCGCTGTCAAAGCAAGTGTGGGCTGCCCATCAGTTCAATGCGGATATTGGCCATTTTGCTAGCGCAGCACTACTTGCCACCAGCGCAGTATTGCCTGCAGGTTACCAACCCCTTGCTGAAATAATCGAGTTTATTCAAATCAATGATACACAACAGCCTAATTCACTAGATAAGCTGCTGAAAGCTCACGCTAGGAAACTGAGTCGAGTCGGCAATATCGTGTTAAGTGCCCATCACGACAGCGCCTTTGGTGCAATCGCAGCCAGCTTAGATTGTCATTTACCACAAGCGCAACTTATCAAGTATCAACCTCAATGCGTACCACGACATAGTACTGAGTTAGCGGTGCAAGCTTTAATGCACGCACTAAATACACCAACGAATAATACCGAGTTAGATCAAACCCTTCTCCTGAGCGTTAATCTCGCGGGAAGTATGACGGGATGTATTTTACGAACAGTAAGGAAATAACATGACAACCGTGATTGAAGTGAAAAACTTAAGGAAGGTCTATAAAAGAACACGCAAAGTCGCTGTAGACGATGTGTCGTTCAGCGTGAGCGAAGGAGAATGCTTTGGACTGCTTGGCCCCAATGGCGCGGGTAAAACAACCACGTTGGAAATACTTCAAGGGCTGCGCAGTGCCACTGCTGGCGAGGTGATTTTGTTTGGACTCAACTGGAAGCAGGATGAAACGAAATTACGCAGCCTGATGGGTGGTGTAATGCAGCACAATAACCTCTACGAAAAACTCAAAGTAAAAGAATGCGTTGAGTTATTTGCCAGCTTTTACCCAAGTTATACGCCAATTGACACTCTGTTAGCGCGCTTCAATTTGAGCGAGAAAAAAGATGCTTGGCTGAGCGAGCTCAGCGGCGGGCAAAAGCAACGAGTATTTCTCGCCATGGCTGTTGTGGGTAACCCAAAACTGGTGTTTTTAGATGAACCAACCACAGGGCTTGATCCCACCAGCCGCCAAGAATTTTGGCATATCATCAAAGATCTTAAAGCAGCAGGAACCTGCGTGTTGTTAACGACCCATTACATGGATGAAGCCGAATTTTTATGTGACAACTTGGCCATTATCAACTCAGGTCAAATCATTGAGTCAGGTGCACCAAGCGCCATCATTAATCGCACCTTTAAAACACCAGTGATCAAAGAACCAAGAAAAGCCACGCTCAACGACGTATTTTTAAAACTTACAGGTTCCACAATGGAGGCGCAAAGCTATGCCTGAGTTAAGTCAAACTAAGTTAAACCAAACGCAGCCAAGTCAAACAAAGCTATATCCTTTTTGGCAATTAATGATGGTCAATATTCGGCCTTTCTTCCGCGATAAAGCGGTGTTGCTATGGACGTTCGGCTTGCCTATTTTCATCGCTTTATTGCTCATTCAGGCCTTCTCTGGCGGACCAAAAATGTCACCAATTAATGTAGTCGTAATGCATGGTGAGCAAATTGAACAAAAGTGGTTAAAAGCCATGGAGGAAGACCCACTGATCACCGTTACCCGCCTGTCGCAAACGGACTCAATTGTAATCGAAGACAGTTTCGCATCGGCACAATTGGCTGAAGTGATTAGCTCTCCTGGGTCCGTGTTGCGTAAGTTACAAAATGAGATAAGCCCTGAAGTATATCTCGCACCAAATGCGATGTTTTCTACCCATAACTCCGATGAGTCGTTAATGGCACGTAATTATTTATTGCGCCTAAAAGAGCAAGCTAACGGTCAGGTGATGCAAAGTAATGTGGTTAGCGTCAAAGGCTACCGTTATACAGATTGGTTGATCCCTGGGATCATCGTTTTGCAGGTTCTGGGCCTGGCACTAGTATCGATTGCCAATAGCCTAGTATCTGATAGGCAGAACGGCTTTTTCAAACGCCTTCGCCTCTCCCCTTTTAAGCGTCGCGATTACATTATTGGGATCGTGCTTGCACGTTTGTTCTTGCTGGTATTTCAAATGGCTATCTTGTTTGTGGCATTTCACTTTTTATTTGGCTACACGCTACAGGGCAATGTTGTCGACATCATTTTAGTCATGGCGTTAGGCTCATTTTGTATCTGTATGCTCGGTGTTTTAGTTGGCGCACGCAGCCAACGCGTCGAAGTATCTTCTGGTATTGCCAACCTACTTTATTTTCCATTGATGTTTTTATCAGGCATTTACTTCGACACCGCCAACTTCCCTACTGTGTTACGGGAAATTGTGTCGCTCCTGCCCACTACTGCTTTTTTGGATGCCCTGCGCTTAGTAGCCAACCAAGGTGTTGAGCTTGTGGCTGTCAGTCGACAATTGATTATTTTAGGTGTCACCAGCGTGGTGTTTTTTCTCATTGTTTACTTTTGCTTTGACTGGGGAGATGAAAAATCATGATCACCGACAACTTGCCACATCAGGCACCATTTAAATTCGCCGACAAGATCATTGAACACTCACCAGGTGAGATGATTGTTGGGCTTAAGTTTATCTCACATAACGAGCCGGGGCTTCAAGGGCACTTTCCCGATGAGCCTATTTTCCCTGGGGTACTCATTATTGAAACCATGGCGCAAATAAGTGGCCTTTGCTGCAACAATTCCCATACAGGAGGCATGCTGTCTTCAATTGAGAAGGCTAAGTTTAACCGCCCTGTACGCCCGGGCGAGATCATAAAAGTGACTGCGAAATTAGAGACCGAGTTTGGCGCGCTGGCTCGATTCAAAGCGCAGGCACATGTTGAAGATGAGTTGGTCGCCAAAGCCGAACTCACCATTGTTTACACGGATTAAGGAATTAGCTTGTGTTTACTGGAAAAACAGTCGTAGTAACTGGCGTATCCAAAGGGATAGGCAAAGGCATTGCACTGGCCTTTTTACAAGGGGGTGCTCGCGTATACGGTCTTTGCCGCACACAAACCCCGATTACAGAATTACATCAGCCTGAGTATGAAGCTCGCTTTGTCCAGCAAAGTGGCAATATTATTGATTGTGAATTTGTAAATGCAGCTATTCGCCGAGCAGTTAACGACACAGGTCGAGTCGACGTGCTGGTGAATAATGCTGGCGTCACCCAAGATAGTTTGTTTTCGCAAATGTCTTACGACGCATTTCACGACGTGTTAGACATAAACTTTAAAGGCACGTTACAGTGCTGCCAGGCCGTGTTGCCTGTAATGACAAAACAAAGCGCTGGCAAAATTATCAACATGGTGTCGCAAAGCGGGATCAGCGGCCGTGAAGGACAAGCCAACTACGCCACTTCAAAAGGCGCAATCATTGGGTTAACTCGGACAATTGCTCGCCAATATGGGCACTGTGGCATTTATTGTAATGCCCTCGCGCCAACCTTTATCGCCACCGATATGATTGATGATATTCCTGCCAGTATTATCAACCCGGTGTTAAAACACACCGCCCTTGGCCGCGTTGGGAGCGTAAAGGAAATCGCGGATGCCACGCTTTATCTCGCTTCAAGTGCGTCAAATTATCAAACTGGAAATGTCCTCCGGCTAGACGGAGGGCTTGCGGTATGAATGCTCAAGCGTTTATTTTGCTCTATCCAACTGGTGAGTTTGATAACCACTTTATTGCCCATTTATTATCACAAAAACACCCGATACTGCTGATTAATGCCAGCCCTTTGGTTGTTGCACAAAACCCAGAAGCTACATATCTATCTTTAGATGCGCCGCTCAGTACATCTGACACCGCAGTACTATTAGACTGGTTTGAAACCCACAACAAGCAACAAGAAGTGATGGTGTTACATTGTGCCAATCGCCTCGATGAGAGCAAGTTGCTTGAAGACATCAGCGTCGGTGAGCAAGTGATAGCTCGGCTGGAAAATGCCTTTGTTGTGCTTAGAGTAATCGCCGATAGCTTACGGATGAGTGGTGGTAATCTGGTGTTTTTGACCCAATCAGACACGCTAAATTACGAATTAGAAGCCACTGCTAGTGTCTGTAATCACGCCCATAATGCGCTGATGATGACACTCGCTCGAGAGTATCAAGGCAGTAAGCTTGCGGTAAATAGTTTTGTGCTCCCATTGCTTGCAACTGATAGCAAAGCCGCAAGAATGCAAAAGCGCAATCTTAAAGGCGGTGTACTCGGGGCCCGCCCTGCGGTGTTTAGCCATCAAGATCTCGTTGAATACCTAGTCAACTTTATGAGAACCAACACCATGCTAACCGGCCAGTCGATAGCATTTACCCCTACGTTGGAGCTCAAGCTATGATGCCAGTTGATCTCTATTGCTTTCATCACGCCGGCGGCTCATCACTGTTTTTTCGAAAGTGGACACAGTATTTACCTGACCATTGGCAGCTGCACGGTATCGACTTACCCGGTCGCGGTACTAAAGCAGGGATACAATCTCAGCAGGATTGGGAAGAAGTACTTGATCACTTAAGTAGAAATATGCAAATTCAGTCACGCAGTGAGCGGCTTTGCGTATTCTTTGGTCATAGCCTCGGTGGCATGGTGGCGTATAAGCTCGCTGATCACCTCCGTAAACATGCCTTGGCAACCCCAGATTTAGTGTGTCTATCAGCCTGTCGTGCTCCTTGTATTCCATCTGTGACACAGTACGCGAAACTGAGTGATAGCGACCTACTCGCTACTTTGTATCAGCTTGATATGCTGCCAGCGCACCGCCTAAGCCAAGAAGTGGAAACCGTAATCACAGGTATGTTTAAGGATGATTTTACCCTCGCGGAGCAAACCGTAAGCACGGATATTACCCTTACCATGCCTGTAGAGCTTATTTTGGCAACACAGGATCATTTAGTAAGCCCGGAGTCTTATCGCGCTTGGTATCCCTACTGTGAGAACCATTTTCAGCACCATCATGTTGTGGGCGATCACATGTATTTACAACCTCATCCAACGCTTGCATGTGAGGTGATCACCCGTGCAGTAACACGGCATCTAACCCGCATACAACAAACCAAATACCACAAAGTAAATTGGCAAAAGCCGCTGTGTTAGAGCGAAAAAAGGATAACGTAATGAACTCACTGTCTATTAACGCCAACTTCAAGCCTCTTTCAACAAGACAGCTTCACGTATGGCAAGCGCAACAACTTGATTTGGCCAACCCGGTTTATAATATCGCTTGTGCTGTGACATTTACCGGCGAGCTTAACAAGCCGGTGTTACAACAAGCCCTCGAACTTTTATTTGTACGCCACCCTATCCTGTCAAGCTGCATCAATGACACAAAAAATGAGCCGCAACTGGAGTTACTCAGCACCCCTCCTTTATTACTTAATGTTGCGCCAGAATTCATTTCACACACTGATGCTGACACCGCTAAGACAATAATTGAACAGGCTATCAATATCGAAAAAGAAACCTTTCAGTTTTATGTTTGTGGATCTGACACTAGACTGTTACTGATCATTAAAGGTCATCACATCAATTGTGACCAGTGGGCGCTGCAAGTGCTCATGAGTGACTTACTCGCTTGTATTGAGGCGGTGCTTGATAACACGGAGCTTAACCTTGCACCACTTGATTACAACGTGATGTTTGAGGAAAAGCCATCCCGCGACAGCAAATCAGAAAACCAAGCGCTCTATCCAATCGACTTTTATCAAAGTAATACCGAGACACTCAAACACCATTACGACGGTATTGCCTTTCGCGAAGAAAATCCGCAGGCATTAAAACAAGTAAAACAGGCAGCCGCTCAAGCTGGCGTGACCAGCTTTAGCGTGGTGCTCGCCAGTGTCTTTTTGACTTTATTTCATACTACCGGACAAACCGACTTAACCATTGGTATTCCAATGGCTCGTCGTACCCGAAAAACGCGAGCAATTTTGGGTCACTACTCTGACGTGGAAACGGTTTCTATTTGCGATATTGAGCAATACAGTGGCGCGTCGCTTATCAATGAAGTCAGTAACCAGCTGACGCAGTTATTACTCTCTGGTAACAGCAATAAAGACGCTGCAAAACATATTAATGTCACCTGTAACTACTTGGCCAGATTAAAAAGCAATGGTATTCGTCCGGGGATCACCCCGTTGATGATTGGTCGTCAGGGGTATGAACTGACTCTAGGTTCAGCAGGTAACACTCTCGTTAAAGGCGTATCTATTGAGCCTGGCGTTTCTCAATTTGATATCGAGTTTACCCACTTTGAAACAGAAGGCGGCCTGTGCCGCAAAGTGGTCGCGGCAAAATCTGTGTTCTCTCGTGTCGCCATGACACGGATCACCGATATTCAAGCACGCTTTATTGAATTACTTACCCACTCAAGCGATATAAATGTGGCCGAACTTCCCGTACTTGATGAGGCAGAGCAACAGCTTATTTTGGCACGCAGCAACCAAGAAAATAAAACCTTCTTCTCAGACATCACCCTAAATCAATGGTTTGAGAAAGCGGCAATCGAGCACCCGCATCGGATTGCACTACGAACCCAAACGCAGTCTATTGATTATCAAACCCTGAACGCCAGAGCCAATGCCCTTGCTCTGCATTTACGAGACCAATACCAGTCTGAGTATCAACAGCCACTTAGCGCTGATACGTTAATTGCGCTATATATGCAGCCTTCTATTGAGATGCTAATTGCAATTATTGCGGTGGCTAAAGCGGGTGCGGCTTATGTGCCACTGTCTCCTGATCATGCCAGCGAGCGGACAACGTTTATTTTGAGCGATACCAACCCAAGTCTATTACTAGTCGATGAACAGCAGTACGCGGCAGCGCAAGATAAATGTCATGTGGCGCAGGTGACTTGTCCATTAGTTACACCACTTGCTCCCCAGCAACAGTGCAATGAAGCGCCAAAAATCAATCAGTCGCCGAAAGATTTGGTCTACATCATTTATACCTCAGGTACGACAGGCAAACCAAAAGGCGTAATGCAAACCCACGAAAATGTTGCCAGGTTGTTTAGTGCAACCGCAAAAGACTATGGCTTTAACCACCAAGACGTATGGGTCTTATATCATGCCTATACCTTCGACTTTAGTGTTTGGGAAATGTGGGGGGCGCTGCTGTATGGCGGCCAACTGTGTATTCCTGACAATCGTCTTATTCGTGATTTTGAAGCATTTGCACAGTATTGCTCAACCAACCACATTACTGTACTCAATCAAACGCCTGCAGCCTTTTACGAATTTAGTGCCGCCGCCCTTCGTGCCAAATTAAACTTTGACCAATTGAGATATGTGATTTTTGGTGGCGACAAGCTTAACCCTGAAATGCTCAACCCATGGTGGCATCACTATGGCGATGAACAGCCTCTACTAGTCAATATGTATGGGATCACAGAAACCACCGTCCATGTAACTTATAAAGCATTGCAACAGCACTCTAGCTCTAAGGCGTCACACATTGGCAGACCGATTGCTGATATGAAAGCCTACGTATTAAACAGCAAATTGCAATTAGTCGAACCCGGCGCAAGCGGAGAGTTATATATTGGCGGAGCCGGTCTAGCTCGGGGATATTTAAACCGTGAAGAGTTAACCCAAACACGCTTTATTAGCAACCCATATGCAACCGAGCAAGATGTTCAACAAGACCATGTCAAACTCTATAAAACCGGCGATTTAGCAAGACGCTTACCGGATGGAGAACTGGAGTATATTGGTCGCAACGACAACCAAGTGAAGATCCGAGGCTATCGCATCGAGCTTGGTGAAATCGAGGGCGTACTCAACCAACTGCCTGAAGTCGCCCAAGCTGTAGTTATTGACCGCACCTTACAAAACGTCCCATACCTGGCCGCTTACTTGAAGTTTAACCCTGAATTTATGGGCCAAATTGAGCAAGTCAAAGCACAAGTATCACAAGCGCTTCCTAATTACATGCTACCGAAAACTTGGACAGAATTGACTGAAATTCCATTAACCGGTAACGGTAAGTTAGACCGCAAAGCCTTGCCTGAGCCCGTGCTTACAAGCCAAAACGAATACGTGGCGCCAGAGGATGAAACCCAAGCCCTGCTATGCGAGGCATTTAAATCGTTACTGGGGATTGAAAAGGTCAGTACCAAAGACGACTTTTTCGCCATCGGCGGCGACTCAATTTTGACAATTCAGCTCGTTGCTTCACTCCGACAGCAAGGTATTGAGCTACAAGTTAAAGATATTTTTGACTGTCCAACAGCATACACGCTGAGTAAACGCATTCTCAGTGTGCAGGCAACTCAACGCGAAATCGTACAAGAACAGGGGCTATTAACTGGGCGTTTTGATTTACTGCCAATACAACAGTGGTTTTTCAATAAGGAATTACCTGATGAAAACCACTGGAACCAAGCCTTTGCCATTCGAATCCCAACTGGTTATAGCCACGCTCAACTGCAAGAAGCATTACATAGTTTGAGTGAACAACACGATATGTTGCGCACAACTTTTATGGAATTTGAAGGCCATATTAGCCAAGAATATCGCGATACTAGCACGATGGCAGCGCTTGATACCCTGGATGGCCAGTCTCCTATACTTGTTACCGAACTAAACAAACGACAAAGTCAGTTTGATATTTGTCACGGCCCGCTTTGGCAAGTCACGCATATCCAAGCATTTTGTGAAGAATATGACCTACTTCACTTTGCGCTGCATCACTTAATTATAGATGCTGTTTCTTGGCGGATCATTGCCCAAGATCTGCAAACACTGCTAGAGCGTGGTGAGCTGCTCGCTAAACGTACCAGTTATCGTCAATGGGTGGAGATGATGCAGTCTTATCCTGCGGCACACCCTCAAGAAATGACATTTTGGCAACGTGTAGCAACCAACTTGCCTAGCTATCCACCAGTTATGGCAGCCACTCCTTCAACAGTTTGGTTGGAATTAGACGCAAAAGCTACGACTCACTTACTGCGTGACGCCAACGCTGGGTTTAATACCCAAAGTGAAGAGTTATTACTGGCGGCATTATGCCAAGCGTTGAGTAAAACATTTAGACAAACTCAGCACGCCGTTACCCTTGAAAGCCATGGCCGTGAAATGTGGCGCGATGATGTTGACATTAACCAAACTCTCGGTTGGTTCACCTGTTTATATCCACTACGGCTGACACAACAGCGCACCCTGGGCGACACCATTATTGATGTCAAAGAGGCCCTGCGCCAAATCCCGAACAAAGGACTTGGTTTTGGTTGTGCACAACTGCAAGACACCAGCTTAACATTGCCAAGCATCAGTTTTAATTACCTAGGTCAAATGGGCAGGCAAAGTGATGCGCTATGGCAGATAGACAACCAGCTACAAACTGAGACAAGTTCAGCTCAGAACAACTCAAATTTACTTCTCGATATCAATGCACTAGTTCAAGGGGAACTGCTGAGAATAAAAGTAGATTCCTTGCTTGATGGCAATCTCACCGAGGCATTTGCACGTCATTTAACACACGCATTATATGAAGTAATTGAGGTAGCGCTTGAGGCTAAAGCCCATGGTGGAGTAAGTACACCGAGTGACTTTGGTGCCGAATCCCTTTCACAGGAGCAACTCACCGCATTGCAATCTCAGCTACATGAAACACCACAAGAACACACCTCAACTCAGTCTGAAAAAACACAAGAATTAGAGATATAAACCATGTTGAATTTATGCCAATCACTTGCAAAGGATAATATTGCGCTTTGGGCCAACGTAGACAAGTTGAAGATTGTCCACGGTGAACAAGGACTCAGCCAACAGTGGGTTGACTACCTCAAAGCAAATAAGACCGTATTACTTGACTATCTTACGTCGCAGCAGGTTTTTTCTGAGCAGGACTTTGAACAACTCCTCGCGACAGAGCGCAAAAGAGCCTCTGAGATCCGTGCTATTTATGATGCCAACAGCATGCAAAAAGGCTTTGTTTACCATCACCTTGCCCAGCCTAACGACGATGCGTATCGCGTCCAATTAGTGATTGATTACCATCAAGCGCTCGACATTGATGCTTACCAACAAGCTTGGATACTGGCTTCAATGCGCTACCCTGCACTACGTACCGCATTTAACTGGGATAATGAAATTATTCAAGTGATCAAAGGAGGAGCTGGGTTCACTCCAGATCACTTTAGCTTTTACGACTTCAGTACATTAGGCCAAATCGAGCAACAAGCACGTATAGATAAATTAATACACGATGATCGCCATACGCCATTTGACCTCACTAAACCTGGATTAATGCGCTTTGCTATCGTTAAACGCAGCGCTACACACTTCACCTTGATTAAAGCAGAGCACCATAGTATCAGCGATGGTTGGAGCTTTCCGGTAATGTTACAAACCGTGCACCAAAACTATGGCAAGCTCGTTAATGGCGAGCCGGTGATCGTAGAAGAGGAAACTGCGTACCTAGAAACGCAGGCGCTGTACCAGCAAAACCAAAAATCTAGCGACACGTATTGGCAGACTCAAAAAGCAAAATTTGCTGAGCCCAATGATATCAATCGATTATTAAGCAAAAGTATTGACCAATCCGGCTCTTCACAAATCAGACAAGCAGCGGCAAGGGAGTTAAAACTCTCCTCAGAGCGTTATCAGCAACTTAAGTCGTTTGCTAAGCAACAAGGACTAACATTGAATGTATTGATGCAGTTTGCTTGGCATAAATTATTGCAATACTACTGCGATGCTGAGCAAACCATTGTCGGTACGACAGTTTCTGGTCGTGAGTTACCGGTTGATGGGATCCATACCAGTGTTGGCTTATACATCAACACCCTGCCCCTGGCACTGGAATGGCAAGAAGACGCTAGTATTGCCACCCAACTGAGCGCTTTGAAAGACAAAATTGCTGAGCTTAACGGCCACAGTAGCGTTTCATTGTCACAGCTACAGGAGCCAAATACTCGCCTGTTCAACAGTTTATTTGTATTTGAAAATTACCCAACGCCAGCAGGGCAAGATGTACTCAAGTGGTCATTCGATAAAATGATTGAGAAAGTAGACTACCCGCTCACCATCAGTGTCGTTGAACAGCAAGACATTTTATTACTCAAATTAAGCTTTTGCGAAACCATGCTAGCACCGAGTAAAGCACAGCGATTGCTCTACCAGATGACATTGGTGTTAGATGCCCTGGTTGCTGATGAGAACCAGCCGCATAGTCAAATTTCTTTGTTAAGTGCTGATGAGCGAGCGCCAATGGTTGAAGTAGATGAGCATGCGGATTATTTGCACACTACTATCCATGAATTAGTTACTCAGCAAGCACAAAAAACGCCGACGCGAATCGCGCTGGTTGAGAACGAAACACAGCTGACATATCAAGAATTAGAACAAAATGCGAATAGGCTTGCCGCCTACATTAAAGATCATGTAGACCTTAGTGTTAGCCAGCGCTTTGTCGGTCTATTCTGTCAGCGCTCTGCCGATATGGTTGTGGCGAAGCTCGCGATTTTAAAGGCCGGATGTGCATATGTGCCGCTGAACCCTGATTACCCAGATCAGCGCATCGAATATATGCTCAGCGATACTCAGCTCGGCCTTATCTTGACCCAAAGTGAATTGCGCCCACGCATTGCAGCGCTGGTTTCAAGTTGTCAAGCTCACCCGCAAATCACCTGTTTGGATAGCCTAGTGCTTGCAGGCGCACAACCTGTGTTAACAGATGCAAACGCACACACAGAAGCCTATGTGATCTACACATCGGGCACAACGGGCGAACCAAAAGGTGTGGTCGTACCCCATCGTGGTGTGGTTTCTTTGGTGCAAAACACCGACTTACTAAATACCTCTGAAGACGATGTATTTATTCACCTATCTAATCCAAATTTTGACGCCGCCACGTTTGAAATCTGGACACCGCTGATAAACGGCTGCAAATTGGTCGTAGCAAGTGCACAACAAGGTGCTGAGCCTGACAGCCTATCGAGATTAATCAAACAGCACAGCGTAAGTGTGCTTTGGTTAACGCGAACATTATTTGATTCACTGTATTTACAACAGCCAACTATCTATGACCATGTGCGCTGCGTTATCACAGGCGGTGAAGCTATCACCCCAAGCATAGTGAAGAGTATTCTTGCCAGAAGCGCTCGACCAGAGCTGATTGTTAATGGTTATGGGCCGACTGAAAGCACCACATTTACTACGTTTTATCCGTGTGCCGAGGTTGACGGTCCAGTCCCCATTGGTCAAGCCATCAATCATCGCCAAGTACTGTTGTTAGACAAATACCAAAAACCCGTACCTCATGGAGCAACAGGCGAGATATTTATCGCAGGTGCCGGACTTGCGTGCGGTTATCTGAATAAACCAGAGATGACGGCGTCGCGCTTTATCGATAATCCATTTGCAAGCGAAAAGGCCAAACAACTTGGGCTGGATAAACTTTATAAAACAGGGGATTTAGCACGTTGGTCTGAATCAGGGGCGTTAGAGTTCTTAGGCCGTAACGATCACCAAGTGAAGATCCGCGGGTTTAGAATTGAGCTTTCTGAAATAGAAGCACAACTGAATGAATTGGCACAAATCAAAGTGGCTGCCGTGGTGGTATTCGAGCAAGCTGGCAACAAGCAGCTTGCCGCTTATATCGTGCCAGAGAACGGCGAACTAGACTTAACTGCCGTAAAGCAGGAGCTGGCTCAGGTTTTACCAAGCTATATGATCCCAAGCTACTTTGAAATCATGTCGGCATTACCGGTTAATAACAATGGTAAGCTTGATCACAAAAAACTGCCTACTCCCACCGTGGTGGATGAGGACAATTATCAAGCACCCAGCAGCGAATTAGAAAAGCAACTATGCAGTATTTGGCAGTCAGTATTGGGATTAGAACAGGTGGGTGTCAACGATGACTTTTTTAGAGTCGGTGGCGACTCTATTGTCAGTATTCAACTTGTGTCTGCACTGCGTAAAGCTGGTTTTAACCTTCAGGTTAAAGACATTATTGACGCCCCAAATATCGCAGCGCAAGCTTATCTCATTCATCATGTTAGTAACGACACCATTGAGCTACGTACAGAGCAAGGCACGTTAAGTGGCGAGTTTGCACTACTGCCAATCCAAAAGTGGTTTTTTGATTTGGCGCTACCAGATCCAAATCATTGGAACCAAGCATTTACTCTTAACTTGCCAAAGCACATTGAACATCGTGCACTGACGCAAGCTATTCAAGCGCTGAGCGCACATCATGATATGCTACGTTGCCACTTTGTTCAGACATCCAGCGGGATAAAACAAGCGTATCAGGAGGCAATGGAGTTTGAAGTGCCATTACTTGATGCAACCGAGCTAAGTAAAAGTGTATTGTTTGACGAGCTGACCAAACTGCAAAGCCAATTTGATTTATTTAATGGCCCACTGTGGCAGGCAGCGTTAGTAAAAACAGCACAGGGCAATCAGGTATTTTTTGCCTTCCACCACCTCATTATTGATGTCGTATCGTGGCGTGTGCTAAGCCAAGACTTACAAACCTTATTGAGTGGCAAAGCACTGACTGACAAGCTCACCAGTTACCGTCAATGGGTAGATGCCATTGCAGCCTACCCTGCAACTCACCCAGAGCAGGCGTATTACTGGCAAAAAGTACAACAAGGATTTACCAGCCAACCTACTTACTCAGCACAATCACAGCACAGCATCATGTTAGAACAAGAAGCAACCGCTAAGCTGCTACGAGAGGCCAACCTGGGTTTAAACACTGAGATAAACGACTTGCTGTTGGCCGCCCTCAATATTGCCCTGTACAGCACGTTTGAAGAAAGTAGCATCAACCACATTCAACTTGAGGGCCATGGCCGAGAAAATATCGACCCTGGCTTGGATGTGTCACAAACCCTAGGCTGGTTTACCAGTATGTATCCGGTGCGCCTTGAACACCACAACGACGTTATTACAACCATCGCAAACACCAAAGAAATGCTGCGCCACATTCCAGATAAAGGCGTAGGTTATGGCGCTTTTGTACAAGCAGATAAAGTCAGTGCAATCCGCCCTCAGGTGAGCTTTAACTACTTAGGTCAATTGAATCAGCAGCAGCAAAACCAAGACTGGCAGCTAGATGATACTCATGCAGGTTATGTGATGACTAAGGCGAACGCTCAGGCTGATAACACACTACTACTCAACATCAATGGTGCAGTTCGCGGTACTGCGCTTCACTTTGATGTAGTTTCAAGGTTAACCCCATCGCAGTCTTTGGCATTTGTTGAGCACTTTGAAATGGCGCTTCTCCAAGTCATCAATGCAGGCTGTGAACTAGCCGCGCAAGCGCCGCAGCAAACCCCAAGCGACTTGGGGTTAAATGATTTGTCTTATGACCATTATCAAGCGCTGAGCAAGCGCTATAATATTGAAGCGCTTTACCCTGCTAATAGTTTACAGCAAGGTTTTATCTATCATGCCGTAAATTTCCCAACAGATGATGCCTATCGGGTGCAACTCGTCATGGATATTGAGCAAGCACTAGAGATTGAGCATTTTATTCATGCTTGGCGTTTAGCGTCGGTTCGCTTTCCAATTCTTCGCACCGCTTTTGATTGGCAAGAGTGCCTACTTCAAGTGGTGTGTCGCGATGCCAGTATTGACGACAGTCACTTTACCATCACAGATCTGTCATCCCTTGACGAACACAGCCAACAACAAGCTATTCAAGAGGCGCAAGCCGCAGACAGACAAATACCGTTTGATCTGAGCCAACCTGGGCTTATTCGCTTCAGCTTATTTAAGCGTGGTGAAAACTTCTACACGCTTATCAAAACCGAGCACCATGCCATTAATGACGGCTGGAGTGGACCGTTAATGCTGCAAGCGGTTGCGGGATATTATCGTCAACTTTGTGCTGGGGATACACCTGAGGTGCAAACCCAGCAAACCTATTTAGAAGCGCAAGCTTATTATCTTAAAAATGCAAAGAAAACGCAGGCCTACTGGCAGCAGCAACAAGCTGACTTTAATACCGCAAACGATATAAACTTGTTGCTTGGTGGCCAGTATGACTTGTCGCAAAGTCGAATTGTTGAGCAAGTGCAATCGGTACAGTTTAGCCTTCAAGGTGAGACATTTAGGTCACTACAACATACTTGTCAGCAAGCTGGCGTCACCCTCAACGTGGCACTGCAATTTGCTTGGCATAAGTTACTGCAAACCTATTCTGGTGATAACCAAACGATTGTTGGCAGCACCGTATCTGGCCGTGAAATTCCAGTCAATGGGATTGAACAAGCAGTCGGTTTATTCATCAACACCTTACCTTTAGTGGTGAATTGGCAAGCAGAGGCAAGTTGCAATGACATCCTCAAAGCGATTCAAAAAGGCGTAGCTGCACTCAATAGCCACAGCGACATGAGCTTGTCGAAATTACAGCGTGATGGTCAACGCTTGTTCCATACCCTCTTTGTATTTGAAAACTACCCGACTCCAGAAAATACTGGCAGCTGGAAGTTCAGAGAATCAATAGAAAAAGGTGACTATCCACTTTCTGTGGTGGCTCAAAGCGAGTCAGACCGCTTAGACTTTGTAATGCACTACAACGCTGAGTGGTTAAGCGCAGCGCGGGCAGAATGGATCCTTGACCAAGTGCAAGCCATTTTGATTCAGCTGGGGGAGCGGCTAACACAACGCCATCAAAGCATTAGCTTGGTCAATAAGCAAATGCAGACAACGCTCAGTCAATGGCACGACAACGCCGAGTTATTTGCCACCGATAAAGATCTGGCAAGCATCGTGGAGCAGCATGTCGCGAGTCACCCTGAACAAACAGCCATATTAACCAGCAGCGGTGACGCACTGTCTTATGCCGAGCTAAACGGTAAAGCCAATGCCCTTGCCAACCACATCATTACTCAGCACCCCAAAGCCCAAGCTGGCCTATTGCCTGCCGATACCCCTATCGCGCTTTACTTTTCTCGCAGCAGCGAGATGCTCATTGCTATGTTGGCTGTGCTCAAAGCCGGTGGTGCCTATGTCCCTGTTTCACCAGACTACCCCGAAGCTCGGGTTGAATTTATTTTAACCGACACCAATACCGACTTGGTGCTAACGCAGGAAAGTCACTTACCCTCACTTAACCCTGTGCTTGGAAAAGGCGTGAAAGCGCTCCGTGTCAATACCCATGCACTGGCGGTGGAGCATGAGAATTTAGTGCGTCCAACGGCTTTGACTAACTTGGCTTATATCATCTACACCTCAGGGACAACCGGGCAACCCAAAGGCGTGATGCTCACTCAGCACAATGTGCTCTATTACCTTCATGCCTTAACCCGCCAGTTAGGGGATAAGTATCGTAACATCGACTTTTCGTCTAACTACTGTTTTGACCTGTCAGTCACGACCACCTTATGTCCGCTCCTCGCGGGGCAAACCGTGTGTGTCTATGAAGGCGATATTCTTGATGCTGCCGCCTTTAGAGTTCACCTCAGCGCCGCGAATATTGGTTTTGTAAAAACCACACCGAGTCTTGCCATGGCACTCTTACCAGGCAGTAACGCACAAGTCGATACCCTAATGCTCGGTGGTGAAGCGCTGACTGAGCAGGCCATTGACGCCTTAAGCGGCCATGTTAATGCTATCTTCGACGAATATGGCCCCACGGAAACCACTGTCGGTGCGATGCTGGCACAAGCGTACCCTCGCCTTCATCAAGGCATAGGTAAAGCCTATCCTAACGTTAATCTTCATGTATTATCTGAGTCGCTCCAGCCCATGCCTATTGGCGCACCGGGTGAGTTGTATATTTCAGGTCTTGGGGTTGCCCGCGGTTACTTAAATCGCCCTGAGTTTAATGCCGAGCGCTTTATTGATAACCCGTTTAGTCATGACCCCGGCCATAACAAACTCTACAAAACAGGTGACCTTGCCCGCTTCCTAGACAACGGCGACTTGGTGTATCTCGGTCGTAACGATGAGCAGGTAAAAATCCGTGGTTATCGCGTTGAATTAGGTGAAATTGCCGCTGCCATTGCCAATCAGCAAGGCGTACAAAACGCCGTGGTGATTGATGTACCTGCACCGCAAGGCAAAGCATTGGCCGCCTACCTTGTTGCAGAGTCTACTCTTGAAATTACCGAGTTAAAGCTTGCCCTAAGTGCTGCATTACCAGAGTACATGGTGCCCAGTCACTTTATCCTAGTTGAACATATTCCACTCACCGGTAACGGCAAGCTTGACCGTAAGGCTCTGCCTGCACCAGAGCTTCAAGCCGATAACCTCTATGTGACACCGCGCAATGCTTTAGAAACCCAGCTTTGTGAGATTTGGCAGCAGGTACTTGGTCTTGAGCAAGTGGGCATTGAAGATAATTTCTTCCAAACCGGCGGCGACTCTATCTCAGCTATCCGGTTGATGAATGCGTGTAACAAAGAGCTGGATTTAAACATCCCAATTTCGGCTTTGTTTGAGCATACCCATATTGCCGCAATCGTCGACAACCTAGAAACACTGAGCGCCGATATCGAGATCAAAGCAGACTCGGGATCACAACAAGAACAAACTAATAGCATGAGGATTTAGCCATGTTGTCATTGCTCGCTGAACTCAAAGATCACAATTTCTCAATCTGGTTGCAAGATGGCGGACTAGAGCTGTCATTTGGCGCGCAAGCGCCAGATGCAGCGCTTGTTGCAAAGTTAAAATCAAACAAAACGCAGTTAATGGATTACCTTGAAGCAAAAGCAATTTTTTCAAAGGATGCGTTTAACACATTACCTGAATTAAACCGCTATCCGCTTTCGTTTGCGCAAGAGCGGTTACTCTTTATCGAACGCTTAGAAAATGGCACCAGCGCTTATCATATCCCCTTTTTGGTGAGACTCTCTGAGCACACCGAACTGACACATTTAGCAAACGCGCTAAATATCGTGTTAGATAGACATCAAGTACTTCGTAGTGTCTATCGTCAAGACAAGCAAGGCCATGACTATCAAGAAGTATTGAGCGCCAGTATTGATATTGCGCCGACCTCGGTAGCTGACTTAGCGGCGCTTAATGCGGCTGTGAAAAAAGCGATCAGTACACCATTTGATTTAGCCAATGAGCCTATGTGCAAGGTTTGCTGTTGGACGTTGGGCGCTGAACGTTACGTGCTATTTATGTGGCATCACATTGCGTTTGATGGTTGGTCTACAGAAATCTTTATGCGTGAACTACATCAAGCCTATTTTATGCTAGCTTCAGGCAAAACGCCTGAGCTACCAACGCTTGAGTTACAGTACAAGGATTACGCCAAATGGCAGCGCGAGTACCTCAGCGGCGATACCTTAACTACGCTTTTAGAGCACTGGACTGAGGCGCTCTCAGGCGCTGAGCAGCTCGAATTACACTCACCCCTACCACGGCCAAAGGAATACCAATATCGCGGTGCCGATCATCGTATTCATTTGGGTAAGGAAAGAAGCGAAGCCTTAAAGACCATAGCCAAAAAGCAGCAAACTAGCCTTTATGTTGTGCTGCTTAGCAGCTGGGCACTGACCTTACAGGCGACCAGTGGTCAGTCAGACTTAGTCATCGGCACCCCGTCTGACAACCGCCACCTAAGTCAGACGCAAAATCTTATTGGCTTTTTGGTCAATAGCTTAGCCCTGCCAGTTCATATTGATAACGCACTCGACTTTAATGCCTTAGTGCAACAAGTGCACCAAACCCTAAAAGCGGCCAAAGCACACCAAGATTTACCATTTGATAAATTGGTCGACGCCCTGAAATTACAACGAGATCCGTCTCGCCATCCACTATTTCAGATGATGTTTTCACTTGAGCAGTTTAAAAATAATAGTGATGACAACAGTCAACAGCTATTTACACCTGAGGATGAGTCACAAATAAAAGCGCTCCATAAAGTCGCTAAGTTCGACATTAGTTTACTGCTACAAAATGGGAACCAAGAAGTATTTGGTGATATTAACTACGCCACCGCACTATTTCCCAGTGACTGGATCGCAATCCTTGCTGAGCGCTTTATTAATATTATCGATCAGGTAATCGCCAGAACCGCACAGCCACTTGCAAAAGTAGCGCTACAAAATAAATTGGAGACTGACACACTCCGTACTTGGCACGACAACGCCGAGTTATTTGCCAGCGATACAGATCTAGCAAGCATCGTGGAGCAGCATGTCGCGAGTCACCCTGAACAAACAGCCATATTAACCAGCAGCGGTGACGCACTGTCTTATGCCGAGCTAAACGGTAAAGCCAATGCCCTTGCCAACCACATCATTACTCAGCACCCCAAAGCCCAAGCTGGCCTATTGCCTGCCGATACCCCTATCGCGCTTTACTTTTCTCGCAGCAGCGAGATGCTCATTGCTATGTTGGCTGTGCTCAAAGCCGGTGGTGCCTATGTCCCTGTTTCACCAGACTACCCCGAAGCTCGGGTTGAATTTATTTTAACCGACACCAATACCGACTTGGTGCTAACGCAGGAAAGTCACTTACCCTCACTTAACCCTGTGCTTGGAAAAGGCGTGAAAGCGCTCCGTGTCAATACCCATGCACTGGCGGTGGAGCATGAGAATTTAGTGCGTCCAACGGCTTTGACTAACTTGGCTTATATCATCTACACCTCAGGGACAACCGGGCAACCCAAAGGCGTGATGCTCACTCAGCACAATGTGCTCTATTACCTTCATGCCTTAACCCGCCAGTTAGGGGATAAGTATCGTAACATCGACTTTTCGTCTAACTACTGTTTTGACCTGTCAGTCACGACCACCTTATGTCCGCTCCTCGCGGGGCAAACCGTGTGTGTCTATGAAGGCGATATTCTTGATGCTGCCGCCTTTAGAGTTCACCTCAGCGCCGCGAATATTGGTTTTGTAAAAACCACACCGAGTCTTGCCATGGCACTCTTACCAGGCAGTAACGCACAAGTCGATACCCTAATGCTCGGTGGTGAAGCGCTGACTGAGCAGGCCATTGACGCCTTAAGCGGCCATGTTAATGCTATCTTCGACGAATATGGCCCCACGGAAACCACTGTCGGTGCGATGCTGGCACAAGCGTACCCTCGCCTTCATCAAGGCATAGGTAAAGCCTATCCTAACGTTAATCTTCATGTATTATCTGAGTCGCTCCAGCCCATGCCTATTGGCGCACCGGGTGAGTTGTATATTTCAGGTCTTGGGGTTGCCCGCGGTTACTTAAATCGCCCTGAGTTTAATGCCGAGCGCTTTATTGATAACCCGTTTAGTCATGACCCCGGCCATAACAAACTCTACAAAACAGGTGACCTTGCCCGCTTCCTAGACAACGGCGACTTGGTGTATCTCGGTCGTAACGATGAGCAGGTAAAAATCCGTGGTTATCGCGTTGAATTAGGTGAAATTGCCGCTGCCATTGCCAATCAGCAAGGCGTACAAAACGCCGTGGTGATTGATGTACCTGCACCGCAAGGCAAAGCATTGGCCGCCTACCTTGTTGCAGAGTCTACTCTTGAAATTACCGAGTTAAAGCTTGCCCTAAGTGCTGCATTACCAGAGTACATGGTGCCCAGTCACTTTATCCTAGTTGAACATATTCCACTCACCGGTAACGGCAAGCTTGACCGTAAGGCTCTGCCTGCACCAGAGCTTCAAGCCGATAACCTCTATGTGACACCGCGCAATGCTTTAGAAACCCAGCTTTGTGAGATTTGGCAGCAGGTACTTGGTCTTGAGCAAGTGGGCATTGAAGATAATTTCTTCCAAATCGGCGGCGACTCTATTGTCAGTATTCAGCTGGTTTCACGCTTAAGAGAAGCTGGATTAACGGTACAAGTTAAAGAGATATTTGCCGCCCCAACTCCGGCGCGGCTGGCAAAACTTCTCAATGCCAATGGCGATAAGCAGGTTGAGATAAAAACCGAACAAGGCCAGCTTGAAGGCGAGTTCGATCTGCTGCCTATCCAGCAGTGGTTCTTTGCCAATCAGTTTGCTCATCCTGCACATTTTGCCCAAACTTTTGCCACAGTGATGCCAAGTGCAATCAGTGATGAGCGATTAGTCGAACTCTTGTCTGCATTGGCTGAGCAACACGATGTACTACGCCTAGTGTTCAATCAAAAGACTGCGCACTTTACCCAACAGTACCAAAAAAATAGCACCATGGCGCCTTTGGCTAGGCTCGATGCAGATACACTCAGTGACGACGAACTTGCCAAGCAGTTAACCCGTTTGCAATCACAGTTTGCGTTAAGTTCAGGCCCGTTATGGCAGCCAATTCGCGTCAAACGCCAAGGCCAAGATGTATTGGTATTGGCCTTCCATCACTTGATCATTGACTTTGTCTCTTGGCGGATCCTAATTGAGGATTTAAATAGCCTTTATCAAGGCAAAAAATTAGCACAAAAAACGTCAAGTTATCGCCAGTGGGTTGAGACCTTAGCCCAATATGCACAGGTTCAATCTGAACAAATTAACTACTGGCAGGAAGTACTTGATACTTGCCAAACGCACTTAACAGCCAAGAGCCCACCGAAAAACCGAGTGATTAAACTAGATTCTGCATTCACGCAACCGTTGCTATTTGAGGCTAATCAGGGTTATCACACCGAGCCTAGGGATCTTGTTGTTGCCGCGCTATCACTGACACTTGCTCATATTACTGGTAGTAACAATCAGGTTATTGCCCTTGAAGGGCATGGTCGTGAGCACATTGCAGAAGACATTGACCATTCACGCACTGTTGGTTGGTTTACATCATTATATCCACTGGCACTCCATGCAGGTGAAAGCCTCGAAAACGCTATCGTCAATGCTAAGGAGCAGCTGCGTAATTTACCAGATAACGGCGTTGCTTTTGGTCAGTTTTATTTTGCCAAACAGGTAACCGGTGCTTTGCCAAGCGTTGCATTCAACTATTTAGGCCAAATCGGTGGCACAAAAGTGCAACAACCTAGTGGCGACTTCTACTTAACCGAGGCCATTACTGGTCAACAAGTCGCCGCCGAGAATAACGGTCATTATGTGTTGGATATCAACGCAGCTATTATTCATGGTCAACTTGTGTTGAATTGCACCACAGCATTATCTGATGAACAATTTGCTCTGTTCCAAAGCCAATTCACCGCCAGCCTTAAAGCGGTGATCGATAAAGCATTGAGTACCAAAGCGCTTGGTGCCAAACACACACCGAGCGACTATAACCTGACGGGTATCAGCTTCAGCCATTTAGATGCCCTGTGCACACGCTACGACCTAGCCGCAGTTTATCCTGCAACAAACTTACAGCAAGGCTTTATCTTCCATCAGCTTAACAACCCCACAGACACCGCTTATCGAGTGCAGTCACAGATGCAGTATTTCGACAAAATTGACCCCTCACTCTACCTACAAGCATGGCAGTTAACCTCACTACAATATCCGGCTCTGCGCTGCGCCTTTGATGTTGAAGAAACCATGCTACAGCTTATCGTTAATCACACTTGTGTTGATGATGATAACTTTAGTGTGATTGATATGAGTCAATATCCTCAAGATGAACAAGAGCAGCACATCGCAGCGCTGGCAAAAGAAACGCTCGCCCAGCCGTTTAATTTTGCAAGACCGGGACTATTTAACCTGCATGTGGTCAAACGCGGTGAAACCCATTATCACTTAATAAAAACTGAGCATCACAGCATTTGTGACGGCTGGAGCGGTCCACTCGTTATGCAGACCGTTCACCAGAACTACACGCAATTACTACAAGGCCAAGCGCCTGTTTTTCAGGTGGATAATGCCTATTTAGATGCCCATGCTTACCTAAGAGACAACCAAGCTGCCACCAAAGCTTTTTGGCAAAATCATGTCGCTGATTTATCACAGGCAAACGATCTGAATACCTTGTTTAGTCACTCAACAGATTTAGAAACACTGCGTCATAACCACGACCCACGGACACGACATTTTACTCTGCCAAACGAAACATTAAGTAAGTTGCAACAAGTGTGTCAGCAACACTCGGTCACACTCAATGCAGCCGTTCAATTTGCTTGGCATAAACTTATCCAGATTTACACGCGCGACGAATTTACGCTTGTTGGCACAACTATCGCAGGCCGTGACTTACCAATTGACGGGATCGCGCAAAGTGTTGGTGCTTATATTAATACGTTACCGCTTTATCTTGATTGGCCTAGCGATACCACCATCGCGCAGCAACTTGAGAAGATCCAAACGGCCATTTTAGACTTAAATAGTCATGCGAATGTGTCACTCGCATCACTGCAACAAGGTGGCACGCGTTTATTCCAAAGCCTAGTTGTTTTCGAAAATTACCCAAACCTTGAAAACGAACAAGCTGAAGCCCAGCAAGCTCGCTGGCAGTTTGACGCAGCGCCAGAACAAGTTGAGTACCCACTGGCGCTAATCGCAAAAGAGCAAGGTACCTTGCAACTTGAACTAATGTATGACGGCAGTTTGCTCAGCGCGCTACGCATAGAGCAATTACAAAACCAACTACTGCTTATCCTTGAGCAGATTGCTGTAGATCCTCACCTACTACACAATCATATTGAAATAATTACTGCTGAAGAAAAAGCACGTATTCTTAATGAATGGAACCAAACTGAGCGTGCACTATGCAAGTTCAATAATTTTAATGACTTGCTTTGCACTCAGGTCGAGAGTACCCCCGATACAGTCGCTGTAGTTTGCCACGATAAACACTTAACTTATGACGCACTCAATCAGCAAGCTTGTCAGCTGGCGCAGCAGCTGTTGCACTACAAGGCTGAGATATATGGTCATGAGTACCAAGGGGATTTTCCGGTATTGTTGATGCACGAAAAACAGCTGGACTCGATTGTCGCCATCCTCGCTATTCTCAAAGCTGGCGGTGGTTACGTGCCAATCTCACCGGAGTTTCCTGACTCAAGAATTGACTATATTGCCAAAGACTGTGATGCAAAAATCGTTATCACTCAGTCTCAGTGGCTAAATAAACTAGCAAGCTCACCATTAGCTGCTCTGGACTATCTAGTCAGTGACGCGCCATCACATGAAGCCACCGTTGAGCCCAAGGTATCTGTACAACCATCTGATCTGGCATATATTATTTATACCTCTGGGACCACTGGCAATCCAAAAGGCGTAGAGGTAAGCCACGAAGCATTGTTAAATTATGCTACTGACGACCACTTTATTGACGCCACCTTGTTAAACAATGTGCTTAGTCTGTCAAGCATTACCTTTGATGCCTTCATTTTTGATTGCTTTGTAACGCTTTGCCATGGAGCAACATTACATCTAATAGACAAACATACCCAACTTGATCCAACCAAGCTCGTAAGCTATTGCCTGCAAAATCATGTTGATACCTGCTTCGTCACAACTGCGCTATTCAACCGTTTAGCCAACGAAGATTTTTTTGTGCTCGCAGGACTGAAACAAATTAACTTTGGGGGTGAAGCCGTTGATTTGACTATGGTTGAGCAAGTAAAAAGTCAAGCCCCCAATCTCAGTCTCTATCACGCTTATGGCCCTACAGAAACAACCGTCTATGCAACATGCTGTTTACTCAATGACACCACTCAAGGCGCGCCCATCGGCCGTGCTACTGCTAATAAGTCTGCTTACGTGTTGTCACCTACAGGAAAATTACTGCCACCAGGAGTCGCAGGAGAGCTGTATATTGGTGGCGCAGGTATGGCAAGGTGCTATTTGCACCGCCCAGATTTAACTGAACGAGCATTCTTAATTAATCCATTCGCATCGACTAAGTATCTCGAAAATGGTTGGAACAAAATGTATAAAACGGGCGACTTAGTTAAGTGGCGTGAAGATGGCCTACTTGACTACGTTGGACGAAGCGATTTTCAGGTTAAAATTCGCGGCTACCGTATTGAGCTTGGGGAAATTGAAGCTGCCATTAAACAGCATCCACACGTTAAAACAACCTTTATAAAGGTAAACGAGCAAGATGGAATTAAACGTATTGTCGCTTACTTGGTACTCGCAAACACAGAGTCATTCAATGAAGCTGCACTAGAGCAATCGCTGTGTCAACTACTGCCAAGTTATATGCTGCCCAGCGCCTACGTGGTGTTAGATGCGCTACCTGTAACAATAAACGGTAAAATTGATGCTCGCGCGCTGCCAGAGCCAGAGTTTTCTCACGCACAGCACCGCCGAGTACCACAGACAGCGCAAGCAAAACAGATTGCACAGATTTGGTGTGCAGTACTTGGACTCAAGCAAGTGGGGCTGGATGATAACTTTTTCCATATTGGCGGCGATTCCATTATTAGTATTCAGTTGATGTCCGCGCTAAAGCGCGCAGGTTATGCTTTATCCACCAAAGACATCTTTACCTATCCTACACTTGACGCACTATGCCAGTTTTTAGCAACGAGTGAACTGGTAATAATCAATGCAGAGCAGGGCGAACTTGATGGCAAGATCCCTCTTCTGCCAATTCAGCAGTGGTTTCTTACCTCTCATTACCAACATAAAGCGCATTTTAATCAATCTGTAATGCTGGCGCTGCCACATGATATTACACTAGATGCGCTAGAGAATGCCCTTGCTCAGCTTCATTGTCACCATGACATATTACGAGCACAGTTTAGCCAAGGTGAAACATGGCAATCTCAGTATCAAAGCACCAAAAGCTGCCCTGTGCCAAAGCTGATCCACTTAGATACGACTTCCCTTGATGCTGAGCAAACGGCACAAGCACTGACCAATATACACGGGCGCTTTGAATTAGGGAGTGGCACCCTTTGGCAACCTGTCCTGTTGAACAGTGAAACCTGTGCGCCTAGACTGGCCATTATTGTCCATCACTTAATCATCGATGGTGTGTCATGGCGGGTGTTTGTTGAAGATCTCAACAATTTGCTCCAAGGAGGCATGCTTGCAAATAAAACAAGTAGCTATCGTCAGTGGTCAGAAGTATTAGCCCAACATCCGTTTGAGCCACAAATCCCATACTGGAAAAATGTGCTACATACCCACCAGCCACTCAATGCAACAGCTCCACAGCAACACTTTACACATCGCTTCGATAGGCATTTTACCGAGCAGCTTTTACGCCATGCGCCTGCTGGTTTCAATACTGAAATCAATGACTTGTTACTGAGTGCATTTGCCAGAGCATGGTGTCACAGCTTCACCACAGACTACTGTCACCTGACATTAGAAGGCCACGGCCGCGAACATTTGAGCAATGAGATTGATACTTCCAGAACACTTGGCTGGTTTACCAGTATGTTCCCCGTTGCGTTAAAAAATGAGGACGACTTGTCTACCTTGATTATTAGTAGCAAAGAAACGCTTCGGGCTATTCCAGACAAAGGGCTTGGCTTTAGTGAGCTGGTAAGGCGTGGCGAGTTTGCTTTTAGCCAACTGCCCAAAGTAAGCTTCAATTATTTGGGACAGCTTGACAACAATAGCGATACTCAGGGTAATGGTATAAGTATGCTAAGCGCTGACTCTGGTAAAGCAAGCAGTGAAGAAAACCGAGACGAGATGGCATTAATAGTCAATGCGCAAGTGCGTCAAATGCAGCTGCAACTTACCTTTGCAAGTCAGTTAGGTGACAACCAAACGCAAAAATTTATCACTGCATTTGCAGCGACGCTAACACAAATTGTTGAACATTCACTTGGCGCGTGTGAACAAGGTAGTCTAAAAACCCTAAGCGATATAGAAGTCGGTGCATTAGTGAATGGCACGGATACCCCTATTGAGTGGTTTTTATTTCCACCTGGAGGTGGAGGCGCTGAGAGTTACTTACAATCGCTTGCCCCGAAACTTTCGTCACCCTGTTATTGCTTCAACAACATTTATGCTGCGCAAGACAAGTGCGAAGGCTCACTGGCTTATGAATACTACCAGTTCCAAACGCTAGCCCTGCAATATGTTATCCACCTTAAAAAGTTAAAACCAAGTGGCCCTTACCGACTTTTTGGTTGGAGCTTTGGGGCAACACTGGTACTAGAGGTCGCAAAGTTATTACAGAAAAACGGCGACACGATTGAGCACATTGTGTTTGTTGACCCATGTTTTGACTACGCAAAAGTTAATGATGAAGCTTTTACTTTATACCCCGAATTTGCAGCGCTAGCACCTGATAGTATTAATTACAATTACTGTGCTGAACCTCGATTTGTATGCGATGCAAAAGTGACCCTGTTTAGTGCCGGATCAGAGGTAGAGATCTCCCCCTCGGACAGTTTAGAACTACAACTATCCAATCGTATTATCAACTTATATCTCAACAAAAAGCATAATCTTATTAATACAGTCATGGATATTAAACAGCTCCAAGAAATCGTGATGACAGGCTCTCACAACAGCTGGATTAAAACCCCTGATGACTTAATAAAAATGTCAGAAATTATGAACACTATTTAACAATTTCACTGTTAATATAATGTTAAATTAAAATCCTAGTGTGATGCTTAAGTGTATCACTCTAGGACTAACTCAATGCCACATTTCTCACAATATATGATTAAGGAATTACAAAATGGCTAAGGAAAATGTAGATGTACTTATTATCGGTGCTGGACCCGCCGGCACCATGACCGCAGCAAAACTTATCAAAGCTGGACTCACAGTAAAAATTGTTGAGCGTAGCCACTTCCCTCGCTATGTCATCGGTGAAAGTCTTCTACCACAAAGTATGCAGCACTTAGAAGATGCGGGATTTATGGAAGCCCTTGTCGCACGCAATTACCAGAAAAAAATTGGTGCCAATTTTAAGCAAGATGATTTCCACGAATTTTTCGACTTTTCAAAAAATTATACTGATGGCTGGACTTGGACTTGGCAAGTACCTAGAGACGATTTTGATAATGTACTTGCAGAAGAAGTACAAAAAATGGGCGCACCTATTGCGTTCGGTACATCAGTTGTTGATGCTAATATGGAGCTTGAATCACCTATTGTTAAAGTAGTAAACGAGGCCGGTGAGCAACAAGAAATCCAAGCAAAATTCGTAGTTGACTCCAGTGGTTATGGCCGTGTGCTAGCTAACTTATTGGACTTAAACGAGCCTTCTTCTTTACCTACACGTGCAACACTGTTCGCACAATTTAAACCAGCAAACGGTGTCAATACAGGCGCTGAAAACAATAAAGTCACTATTTTAGTTCACGAAGAAGAAGTTTGGGCGTGGCTGATCCCTTTCTCAGATGGCCGCGTTTCCGTTGGTTTTGTTGGTGATCCGGTTTATTTAGAGAGCGCAGAAGGTGATACCAAAGCACGCTTTTTAACTTATCTTGCTCGTGATAAACATGCCTCCGCGATGCTAGAGGGAATGGAGCTTTGCATGGAGCCTAAGGAGATTAAAGGTTATTCCAAAGGGATTAAGCAGCTTTATGGCAAAAACTTCGTGCTAACTGGTAACGCTAGCGAGTTTATTGATCCTGTTTTTTCAGCGGGAGTTATGTTTGCGATTGAGTCCGGAGCTAGAGCCGCAGACTTAATAGTCAAGCAACTTGAGGGTAAAGCCGCAGACTGGCAACAAGAGTATGAGCAGCACATGCTTGATGGTATCGCAGTGATGCGCACCTATATTGAAGGCTGGTATGACGGTCGTCTGCGCCGTTTATTCTTTTCAAATAACAAGCCGGAAAAAATAAAAAGCCAAATCACTTCTGTTTTGGCTGGTTATGTTTGGGACGACACCAACCCATTTGTGAAACGTAGTGAAAAAACATTAAATTTACTTTCGGATCTTCACAATAACCCAGAGGTAGCGTAAGTTAACCTGACGTGAATATAATGATGCACGTCAAATTATACTAATAAGATGCGTTTCAGTAGTAGTGAAAGTAGTTGTGCGAACTCTAAGAGCTCACGAGATTAATACTCGGTCTTAGGCTAGTTATAGATGTGTCACTTGGCGCTTTAAAGGACGAAGACAATGAAAACTAACTTTGTATACACTGCTGTTATTTCAGCGTTATTATCCGGCGTGGCACTTAGCACTCCGGTACAGGCCGCAAACTATAAAACCATTCTTATCCATGGCTTTCAAGCGGATCAACTAAACCGCCCAACTAGCACCAATGTTGAGCTTGAAGGTCAAGAGTACTGGTCATCTTTTTGGATAAACCATGCTGATGCTCGCATCGATTGGCCTTCTTATGAGCGCCTAGAAGGTAAAATTGCCACTGACTTTATTTGGCCAAAATTAAAGTCATTTGCCGAGAATGGCACCTGTGATCCAGGGTGTGTGTTTGTGACTCACTCAACCGGTGATCTAGTCGCACGTTATATCTTAGATAACCAAGCAACTTGGTTGCAAAATGCAGGCCTTTCTCCTTTGAATATTGTCGCTACCTTTGATTTAGCAGGTGCCGGTGGGGGCAGTGAATTAGCTGACACCGCAATTAACGCGGCAACTTCTGGTGGCATAGTCGGTGGACTAACACGTCAAGCTATTGAAGCGTGGCTAGGCAGTATGCCCGAAGAGTTTGGGATAATGTGGGATTTAAAGGTTAATAATGCCAGACAAGTCTCGCAATACCCGAGTGACAATGCGCCACGCCTGCGATTTGTTGCTGATGCAAGTGACTATTTTGGTCTCACGTCAGGCTTTTTACCTGGCAATGACGATGGTGTGGTATCTACTCATTCCTCTTGCGGTGCGTCGGCAAAAGGCAGTTTTGGAAGCTGTAGTAGCAGTGTTGCTATCAATGGTCAGCTCACTGCACAAGATGATGCAGTAACAAACTTTATGCCCTATCACTACCCACTTCTCATGAGTGCTGAGTATAGTCACGGCAATCTTCCTGATAGAGACTATCAAGGCAAAGTAACCGCAGCACGCACCCAGTTCAATGCTGGATATAAGACTATTCGCTTCAACACTTACGAAGAAACAACTGGCAGTTGGTTTTGGAAAAAAACCTATCGCTACGTAAGCGAGTCTGACTCTCAAAGCTTTTCACAATTGATTTTAAGTTCACTGTGATCACAGTGTCACTTTACTAATTTCTATGTTGAGGAACTGACTTGCGCAGTTCCTTGTATTAACAGAGTAAGTTTATGAAAAAGTTTTTCTTAATCAGCACGCTTTTAGTCATCGTCTGTATTGCGGCAGTTTTTTTTGCCTTGCAGCGCCCAATGCCTCCCTCACCTACACCCGCCTTGCAGGCAACTCCTCCCCTTAATGCAAGTGCGATAACACCAACTCCGAAGGCGGCTACAGCGCAAGCCACAGCGTCAAAAAAACAACCTCTCATCGATGCCCTGCCCCTTGCACAAGCAGCGCAATCTGCGGCAGCACATTATGAGTACAGCATCTCCTTGCCACCCTATTCACAACCACTTGGGAAAGGGGATTTTGACAGACTCAACCCCAACCATTTTTACGCCGTTACTATGTTATTAGAAGATACCAACCAACAGGTGTCTTTGACATTAAATCAATATCGCTTTATTCATCCAGCAACCATCGAAGTTAGTTTATCTGGCAGTCAGTTTTCCAGTGCGGTTGCTACAATCGTTGATCCAATGACACAACAGACCATCGCAACCTCTCGATTAATAAAAAAAGCAGAGGTTTGGCAAGGAGAAATTGCAGGACAAGCAGACTGGCCACCTGAGTTAAATATCCAAGTTAGAGCAAACCCAACCAATGCCAAGCCCGTGGCACTAACCGCCAATGCTCGTTACTATCAACCCAGCGCGACTTTACTAACGATTGCCCAGCCATATCCCCATAAAAGCGATTTAGTCATCCCGCTTCAGCTTGAGGTAAAACAAAGCGGTAGCTATCGGATCCGCGCAAACCTGTTCACACCTGATGGCACTCCCGTAAGTCATCTAGTAGAAAAACAAAAGCTCAGCGAGGGTAAACAGGTCTTTCATTTAAAAGCCCATCACTCAGTGCTTGAGCCATTTTCAGCGAAGTCAGGCCCTTCACGATTTACACTAAAAACCTTTGTTATTGAGAAAATGTCACCCATGCCAGGAAAACGGGCACAATTTGGCGACAGTAAAGTCTCTGAGTATGAGATCACCGATTTTTACTTTGACGCATTGGAGCGTCAGCCATATCAGCCAAGCGCAGCGGAGCAACAGCGCCTTAGCTACTTACAGAAAATGGCTGGTAATTAATACCAGTTAAAAAGGTAAGCGGTGATACAGGTTCGAACACCGCATATACTGTGAGCGCGGGATATTTACGAAGCTTCAGCGGCCACGCTTGGTTTTACCTGAGCAATACGATAAAAACCAAGCGCCGTGATTGATACTAATGCCATTACTATAAACAACATCATCCCTGAGTGCAGATCCAAGATAAGTCCACCTATTACTGGTGCCACAGCATATCCTAGGGAACAAAGTCCAGCGGCACCAAAGTAACTAGCTTTTAAATTATCAGGAGCCAACCTATCGATGTACACATTGATATTTGTGAACATAATCGCCTCGCTTAAACTCAACACCATCATTGCTGCTATCCAACCCCAGACATTTTGTACATCATTGATAGCCATCATCAATTGAGATATCACCAAAACTATCCCGCCTGCATATAGTCGATGTTCAATTCGCCAATTTTTCATCAAATGGAGCAGCGGAAACTGACAGATAATAATGACACTTGAGTTCGCTATTATGAGGCTTGAGATCAACCATGCTAATTCAGGTACTTGAGCACGGGTAAGGTATTGAACTAAGCTCGAATCACACTGAGCATATACTAAGTACACCAAAGTCGTGGCAACAAGCACTATCAGAAATACTTTATCTTTACGTAAAATCCCAAGCCACTTTGAAAACTTTGGTACAGATTTAGCTACTGACTGAGCAGTTGCAAGCTGTGCTTCACTCAACTTAGGTCGAAAATAAAGCAGAGCAAATAGTAGACCGATATAAGATATACCGGTGTAGATAAAACTAAATTGCTCCCCGTTGAGCCCCGCCCATAACCCATAAAGAGGCCCAAGCGCTGCTCCTACATTGACTAAGAAATAGAGAAGGTGAAGCGCTAGTTCTCTGTCTTTTACATCTGCCAGTTCTTCGGTAAGTAACGCCTTACTAGGTGCATCCCAAAGCGTTCTGGGCAAACAGGCCAAAAATACCGATGTTGCGAATAGCCATAATGACTCTGCCACCGCTAGCATAGAAAAAGAAATCGCTCCTATGCTGACAGCAATGTATAACATTTTGGTGCGACCAAAACGATCAGCCAAATTACCGGTGTAAAAGCCTAAAAAGACTGCGACCGTCGCAGATAACGTCAGCAGCAAGCCTACCTCAGTAGCGCTTAGCCCATAGTTTTCATACAGTATTACGGCTAAAAATGGCCACACCATGTAATAGCTGGCACGAACAAAAAAGTTGCCAATTAGCATCACCCAAACTAATGGGGTGAAACGTGTTAATCGTGTAGTTACAGAGCTTATTTCCATGGTTCTTCCTGCTTTATTATTGTTTGGAAAAAGACCTTAATTCCTAAACCTAAGTTTAGGTCAAACTTTTGTTCGCAGTATTACACCTGAACTCAAGATAAAAGGTTATAAAATACCCAATCTCAAAAGGCGTAATATAACGCTAGTCAGAAGTTATTTGTCGTTACAGCTGAACACTGCGGCCAAAACATCCCTAAAACAGCAACATCAGCAGGTAGATTCTAACGCGTTACCAAAGGAAAATAATCGTGAAATAAGTAAGAAAAGATTTCATCCTTGAAATCATAAAAGGGAGAAAAAACCGTTGTGCAAACCGGATCCGACCTGTTTGCAAAATCACGCTAAGGTTGAGCAATAACAGCCAACCTACTGTTTGAATACGAAAGTTGGTTTAGTAAACCGTATTAGAACCGCCTAACGTAAAATAAGTTAAAGAAATCCAGACCTGGATTATGATCACTTAGACCAGCATTTGAGTAATGTAAGTACCTCATTCCCACTTTGCTATATGGTGTTACGCTTAAATTGATACCAATTCGGTCTTCAAATTGATAATGCACACCAATATCTTTACCGGCAAAACGTGTGTCACTGACGTATGACATGCCAATACCAAATTCAAAATTAACAGGCATCGTGCCGAGTTTGGTTATTGGCACATTGAGCACTGGCGATAAAGCAATTGCAAAACTGGTGTCTGAACGTTTTGGGTCGCCATACTCCCAATAGTTCGTACTCAACTCAAAGTAAATGTACGAACCTTCACTAAACCCATATTCTGAAATACTAAAGTATGCTGGCCGATAACCAAGCCTTAAGCCTTTAACGTCACCCTCTCCCATCACATAATCCAGTGCAACTTCACTACTATATGAAGGGATAGACACCAATAAGAAACCTAGCCAGACCATTATCAATGAAACAAAACGCATAACAACTCCTCAACCACGGAGACTAGTTTACGTCATTATTTAATTCTATAAACACACCAAAACGCACTTTAATGATGCCATAATGACACCAAATAAAAATTATCAAGGCACAAGGAAAACCAATACCAAATTATGAGTTATACTACCTAAAACGACCTTGAGAACGTTATATGCAGTATTTCATTGGGAGCGTTATCGCTATATTCAGTGCTTTTTATACACACGCTGACATACCAAAGAAAATAGATATCTACACCGAGCATTTTCCTCCTTATCAAGTCAAACAAAAAAATGGCGCCATCGGCGGTTTTGCTAGCGAAATTGTCAGACTCATTATGTGGGAAGCCGATTTAGGCTATCAAATCTATATGTTGCCATGGGCACGAGCCAAGTCATATGCCAGTAAATCGCCTTACGCATTGCTGTACTCATTAGCCAAGACCAGTGATCGAGAAGCGAATTACACTTGGATTGCACCGCTGTGTGAATTGAACGTCGCGTTTTATAAGCGTACCGATGTAAACACTCACTCTCAGTGGAGTATAGAAAAAATAAAACAACATGTTGTTGCCGTTGGTGCCGACCAACTCTCAGAGAATTACCTGAAACAGCACGGTTTTAATCCTGACAATAACCTTGTATCGGTCAGTAGCTTTAATCGAGCTGGCGGTCTGCTTGAAAAAGGTAGAATAGACTTCATCTTCGGTGCGGAGAATTTTGTTGAAAGAATGGCAACTAGAATGGGCGCTCGTGCGCAATGGGATAAAGTCTTAGAAGTCCCCGACTTGAGTAAAACACTTTACCTCACTGCTCGTAAAAATGCGCCAGAAGCTTACGTACAAAAATTAAAAAAAGCAGCAGCTCAAGTACTTGAAAAACGTCATATGACTGACGTTGGCTGTCAAGTTAGGCCGTAACACCCAGCTGATCATTTTACTCGCAATCTCGATATGATAAGTCTACAGTACAGACTGGAGGTATTAATACCAGTTTGACTTAAAACTTGCTCAATTTGAAGGAGTAAATCTGACGCTAACAGCGTTAAAAATTTCTTATTTAGAACAACTAAATAGCAAAATTTTTGCCTAGTTATCGACAAGATTTTCTCGCCTCAAAATAGACCTCTTAATTAAGAAAATTGGTATAACCTTACAAATTTTACTGCGATTTAATTGGTATTGGGCTGTAGTCTGCGTCATACAGCTAACACAGCCTTACAATGCTTCATCTTACCAATTTCGCGCTCTTATTCTCAGTTATAGGTAGGTAACTATGAATTGGTTCTATCGCATTTACCATTTTGCACTCAAATGTATTGTGATTTTTATTGGTATTCCAAGCCCCAAACTACATCAGGGTAAACAAGGATTAGACAGTGCGATACAAGCACTGGGATTGCAAAAAGGGGACAACGTTCTGGTTGTCACAGATAACGTCCTATTACAGCTAAACCTCCATAACATCGTTGCAGAGGCATTAGAAAAAGCCAATCTGGTCGCGCATTATTACAGTGAGGTATTACCCAACCCTACCATAGACAACATTGAAAATGGTGTCGCGACATATCATCAAAAACACTGTAAAGCTATTATTTCTCTTGGCGGTGGCTCGGTATTAGACAGCGGCAAACTCATTGGTGCAAGAATTGTCAGGCCTCACAAGCAAGTTACCCAGCTAAAAGGCCTGTTTAAAGTACTCAAGCGCTTGCCTGCCAATATTGCTATTCCAACCACCGCAGGAACTGGATCAGAGACTACCGTTGCAGCTGTGGTAAACGACCCACAGAGCAATACAAAATACGCTGCAACAGACTTCTGCTTGGTGCCCCATCACGCTGTGTTGTTGCCAGAATTAACCACCAGCATGCCTGCACATATTAGCGCAACCACTGCGATTGATGCCTTAACTCACGCAATTGAAGCGCTCCTCAGTATCAACTGTTTGAAATTTAGTCAAGAGCGCGCGCTTTGCGCATGTAAAGCCATTTTTGAGTTTTTACCTAAAGTGCAACAGACCCCTAATGATTTAAACGCAAGAGCGCAGTTGCTACTCGCTTCTCATTACGCTGGTCAAGCCTTTACCAGAACATCTGTAGGTTATGTACATGCTATTTCGCATCAATTAAGTGCACAGTATGGCACGCCTCACGGCCTTGCCAACGCAGTGTTATTGCTACCTGTACTCAAATGGTATGGTGATAGAATAAACCAGCAGCTAGCCTTAATCGCCAGATACTGTGGCCTTACTTCGTTGGACTACCCAATAGAACGACAAGCAGACGACTTGCTTAACCACATAGAAAACTTGCTGCGCGAGCTAAATATTCAAACCAAGCTTCATGAAGTTCTACAAAGCGACGTGGCATATTTAGCAGAGCTTGCATTAAAAGAAGCCCACCCAGATTATCCGGTACCACACTTTATGGATCCTTGCGCATGTCAGGGAATTATAAAAGACATTGCTTGTTAGCTGAATACGGTAACGATGACACTGCACTTCGTAACGTGCGTTGTCATCATCACTGATATTACAATTTAAATCGCTCAACTAGTGTAGCAAGGCGATGCGAGAAACTACTTAAAGACTCGCTGCCCCTTGCTAAACTTTGCATAGCTTGAGCGTTATCGCTTGCAGTGCTCTGTGCGTCTAGCATCACTTGCTCTATTTGTTGACAGTCTGTCGCTTGATGTCCCGCAGCTTGATTTACTTCTTCACTTAGCGTAGTCACTTGTGCAATCGCGGTGGCTATCTCATCCATTGCCAGTGCAAGCGCTTCGCTTTGTTGGACACTGAATTCAACATCTCGTTGGCCAGAGTTAATCGCCTCGGCGGCAGTATGTGTATCTTGTCGCAGTGCAACAATTTTTTGATTGATTTCATTAGTTGATTCTTGCGTGCGAGACGCAAGTGTTCTTACTTCATCAGCAACCACTGCAAAGCCCCGCCCCTGCTCTCCAGCACGCGCAGCTTCAATAGCAGCATTTAACGCCAGTAGGTTAGTTTGTTCAGCAATAGAGACGATAGTATCTAAAATACTGCCAATACTTTCACTGTGTGAGGTCAGCTTGGCCATACTCTCGACCGCCTCTGACATACGTGTACTCAAAGACAAGATATGCTGCTTATTTTCTTGTGCATTTTTGCTCACTTCGGTTTTGTGTTGGTTGGCAGTGTGAATGCTTGCAAGACTCTCAGAAGAGCGCTCAGACACAGACAAGGCACTGGCTGAAATACTTTGTGATAGCCGGTTTGCATTGTCCATACGTCGCATCTGCTCTGTGGCATTCCCTGCTATTTGCTTACTTTCCCGCAGTGAAGCTTGTGATAATGCTTCGAGCTCATGTACCTGCTTGTTAATCGACTCTAACAACTCCCTTAAGTTGTCTTTTACTTGGTTGATGTTATCAATTAACTGTCCAAACTCATCGTCATTACGTTTGCTCATTTTTTTTGAAAAGTCACCAGCAGCTAAGTGCCTCAACATTTTATTTACCGCAGCCAAAGGCCCTAACATCGCACGGCTGGTTGATACAGAAATAAACGCCCCCAGCACAATAAACACCACAACTAGTATCATAGTCACATTTTGTGCCCGCTCGATTAGTACACTGATCTCGCTTTGTGCACGATTAAAAGCAGCATTGGCATTTTGCTGCATTTTTTCAAGCTCAGCTAAAATGGTAAAACCATGCTGCTCAGATTGTTTATACAGTGTAGCGGCTTGCTGTTGCTTATTTAGCTTCTCTTTTACTGCGCTATAAAGGTAACCTGGCGTTTCTAGCTTTTCCCTCAGTCTAGCCATTCCCTCACCAAACTGCGCCAGTAGCGGCTCCGCATTCATTCCTACAGCTTGGCGCTGTAAAAATGCCACGTTATTATCAATATTATCCAGTAAAAACAGCATGTCTTGTTGATGAGGCGTTAGCTGTTGAAGTGATAGCCCACTTATCCTCTCACTGTTGTTTTCAAGGGTAAAGAGCATGTCATCAATACGAACCCCTGTACCTATCATTTCCTCTAATTGTCTCGTATTGCTGGTCTCTAGTAACTCAAGATCCAGCATCGCATTGCTGGCCGTTTCTTTATCTTTTTTCAACGCTTGATATTGCTCATGAATGCGTTGTTGTGCTTCTACAGCATCGGCTTTAGCCTGTAGCATTTGCTCTGCTGCAAGACTTAGTTTACGACCAAGGTTAAGTGTACGTTTTAGCGGCTCTGCAAACGTAGGCATGGATTCCGTTAATGATGTCAAATGCTGTTGGCGCTCAACATACAACGCGTTTCCAGCAGCGAATCGCTGCTTTGCGTCACTTATCTCGGCTGCACTTTCTAATGTGTAAGCTTGGGCAATAAGCTTGCTGAGTTTAAGTTGTTCAAGCTGCAGAGCATCAGCACTGCGCTGAATTGGTAGTGTGACCTCGCCCATATCTTGATTGGCTGATTTGATTTGCGCTAACGCTAAGTAGGCTAGGATACCTGCAATTAGCAGCAGCAAGCCTAATGCACTAAAGCCTAAAGTAATTTTTTGTTTTATTGTTAGTTTACTTAGCATAATGTCATTGCTCTAATTTGAGTAACCAAACTATGTTACAAACGGAATAAAAAACCAAGTAAATACTCTAAATTTTATGAACTCAACTATTAAAAAGGTAGCTACAAAACCTTACTTTTGCTTACTTACTTTTTGATTTTATTTTTAGTTTTAGCGATCATAGTGGAAAACCACCTGATTATTTATGAGCATATTACAGTGAGAAAAACTGCTATCATAGAAGCTAAGGCCTTGTGTCAAAAACATAAGAGCGCGTTTTTATCTACCCTATCAAGCAATCAAAAAGGGTTTCCTTTTTCCTCTATCGCCCAATATATCTTTCTTGATGATAACCACTTTTATTTTTTTATCAGCGATATAGCACAGCACACGAAGAATTTAATTAAACACTCTGAGCTTTCTTTTATGATTTTAGACGATGGTGATGTCGCAGACGTTGAAAATGCTCGAGTCACTATTTTAGGCCATGCCCATAAATTATCGAGAGATGAAAGCCGCGCGCAAATTGACCAGTTTATTGCCACCCATGAAAAGGCACAGCAATATGCCATGCTCGGCGATTTTAACCTTTGGCGAGTGGTTGTTACACGAGTACGGTACGTTGGTGGTTTTGGACGCGCATTTTGGCTTGAAAAAGGTGAGTGGTATTAAACGGCGAAGTCGAATGTATTTTGACTTTGCTTCGCAGACTTGCCTTTGGTATTCAAAACAGCATGCCAAAATGCACGAGAGCTGGGTGTATCGCCCTCTTTCTTGACCTTCCAGCATCCCTTATAAATAGACCAGATATGCGCCATAAACTGGCTGGCATACCCTTTTCTGCGTTCTGAGGGAATAATATAGAGTGCACAGACCTCAAACTCTCTGCGGCTTGAAATACATATCGCAATGAAGCCCACCAACTTGCCATCTACATATAATAAATATGCCATGTTCGTTGCACAGCATAACTCAAACAAGCCAAGTTGACGCGGATAATCGCTCTGCTCCAACAGATGTGTCATTGTCTGTTCACTGTATTTATCAACTCGAATAAGTTCTAATTCTGCCACGCTCGCTCCCCCTAAACAGTAGGCCTATATCATCCGCAACGTTTGTGGGTAAATTGTGAAGTTAAATAAAATTGTTCGATTTGCACTTAATATCTGAAATTTGGTTTGCGTGATTGTTTGTCATAATGCAACAAATCAGCCTGGTATCAATACAAGCTTTGATTAAGACGCAGGGCTTATATGTCCCAATCAGCGTAACAAATTAACCTGCCATAATTACACTCTTTTACACTTCCATCCCGTACCTAAGTTAGTATATTTTCTGACCTTAATTGATACCAATTTTCTTAATTAAGTGGTCTATTTTGAAGCGAGAAAATCTTGTCGATAACACCGCTACCGCGTTCTGCTATCGCCAAAGTACCGACGTCCATGCAGGCAAGACAAAAATTTCTTATGTCGTTGTTTTAAATTAGAGATTTTTAACACAGTAAACGTCAGATTTACGCCTTCAGATTGAGCAAGTATTAAGGTCAATTGGTATAAAAGGTTGCTCTACTTATTATGAATTACAGATTCGCTAACCCGTTTCACTATTTTGACTCAGCACTTGAGCTGTTTGAGGAAGTACATAACTAAGATTGCGTTAATAGCCTCTTTCTAACATCACCAGATGGAGTCCCCCATCACCCAAATAGGTACTTTGTTAGATGGAAACGTAATGTAGATAAAATCTTATTGCCTCAATACAGAATGCTGAGTAAAGCAAATGGTGTTACTTTTGAAAGGATTTTATTATGCGTGTAATACTGACTATACTCGTTTGCGCTACCACATCGCTGGTAGGCTGCGGTGGAAGCGCTTCAGACTCAAACACTGTGCCTCCCCCAAAAAATATTGCTCCCAACCCTGCGCCTAACCCTCTGGAAAATAAACTCAACCTCAGCGCACTTGATCAACAAAATAGCCTGTACTCCAGCGATTTGGGTTACACCACAGCTTTGGAGCGCGTCTTTAACTTAAAAAATGACAAGCTATTAGTGCTAGGAGAAACGTCAAGTATTGAAGAATCGGGAAATAAAGAAGGTTTTTATGCCATCACTGATCCTAACGGTCAAACTTATCAGTTCGAACAATCGACTGAGGGGTTTGTTGATGCTTGTGTATTCGATTCGGGTGAATACATTCTTGGTCGATTTATACAAGAAGGCGACGATATATTCAGTGTGCAACTAGAGCGTTATGATGAAACTGGCGTACAGCTAAAAAGCGCACCAATGCAAGCACTATCAATGGATGTCAAATATGATATACCCACTGACAAAAACGCTTGGCTTCTCAATCCTTTCACTATCATCCCGACAGGTGACCCTCTTAGCGACACAAAATACACTCAAACCAGTATCACGTGGTGGCGCTTTAATAATGCTAAGTTCACCTGCCATGATGAAAACTTATATGTTAGTTATAATAATGGCGGACGAAAAATTGCAAAATATGACGCCAATTTACAACTAATGTGGCAAAAACCTATCGATATTCGGTATTGGGGTAATAGCTCTCGGGCTTCAGAAGCAATAGAAATTGCCGTCTCTGATAATGGCTACCTTTATAGCGCTCAAAACATCAGCACAGATGCAATCCCCGCATATAACCATAAATTTTCGACGGTTCATGCAGTCCCCCAAGATGTTGCGCAAAGTGACATGCACGTCATTGTAAAAACATATGACCTCAATGGCGAGTTGCTTAATGAGCAGTTTATTAGCGATGAACACTCTTCTTTGATTGACGATATCAAAGTGCATCAAGATACCGTGTTTATCGGTGTATCAGCGCGGCGAAGCAAAGCAGATAGTACGCGCTATTCTAGTGAATGGGATGTTGGTTTAATACAGGTTTATCATGGTGAACGAATACCTCAGCGGTATTGGTATAACATAGACAAAGAAGATGTGCTGAGAGGGTTGGCAATAGCTGATAATACACTTTATCTTTACGGTCATATCGGTGGTGTGCAAGTAGACACAAATAGCTGGGTTGAACACACCAATGGGTTTATCGGACAACTGGACATAGAAAACTTGTCTGATCTATCCATCGAAACATACCACACCGAGCGCTCTGCGAGTATTCAAAGTTTATCGGTACATGACACAGGTACTATTACCGCTGTTGGTATTGAAAATGCACCGATGACGCACTCCGCAGATACCTCTATGGCGGGACTGTTTATAAAAGTGAACAGTAACCCATAATGTTACTCTCGCGAAGCGCTATATAAATGAAATACTTAATCTGAGGTTTGGGGATAGCGATGCAACTTCATTGGCAATAACTGGTTGCCAGCAAGGCGTTAATCACCCCAAACCCAGATCTGGTAATATCAATTATTTTAATTAAGTAGCCTATTGTGAGGCGAAAAAATCTTGTCGATAACTCGGCAAAAATTTGCTATTTAGTTGTTCTAATATAAGAAATTTTTAACGCGGTTAGCGCCAGATTTACGCCTTCAAATTGAGCAAGTATTAAGTCTAATTGGTATAACAGACGCTCTGTACAATTAGCACAAAGGAAACGTGATCAGCGCTTTAGCCCCTTGATTGTCCGCTAAATTACTCAAGTACAGCTCGCCTTGTTGATTGCGAATGATTTCTCGACTGAGTACTAAACCAATGCCCGAACCGTTCGGTTTAGTGGAATAAAATGGGACAAAAAGATTATCTAAATTATCAATGCCACCGCCATTATCTTGTAGGCAAAGTTGCCATTGTTGCCGTTTTTCAATGGTGAGTGTAATACCTTGCTTCGAAGCTAATTGATTTGCTTGTAGTGCGTTATTCACGAGATTAATCATGGCTTGTGTGAGCTGCGGTTCATCACAATACAGTACACCTGAACTCAGTACGTCTATTTGCACTTCAGGAAAGAGCGCTTGCCAGCGGTTAGCTAATACTTCAACCGCTATCGTTTGTTTTTCTACCGCAGGTAATTGAGCAATTTGCGCATAATTTGCAACAAATTGCTGTAAGTGTGCCGCACGACTCTCTATCACCCCTAGCATTGTTTGCTGCGTTACCAATGGAATTGCGTCTCTGTCTTGTTGTAATGATTGCGCCATGGAAGACACGGGAGTAAGGGAGTTACGAACCTCATGGTTTAGCACTGAAAGTAACTTTTGCCAGACTTGTTTCTCGTTGTCTCTTAGCGCTTGCTCCACCGATACAAAAACCAGCAATTGATAGACACGCTGCCCGCGATAAAGTGGGTGTGATGCTATCTTGTAGCGCGAAGAGTGTTGTTGTAACTGCCACTGTTCATCGACCTGATTTAATGCCAATTTTGACGCTGGTATCCCATCTAGGGTCATATTTGGATATATGTCCGCCATAGCACGATTGGCAAAATAAACCTGTTGGTGACCATCAAGCACAAGTACTGGCAGTGTTAGCTCACTGATAAAATTAAAGACAAAAGCCTCGTTTTGACCATATTCTTGCCGTTTTTGCTGTAATCGTTCAACAACTAACTGAATTTCGGCTTTTAGCGCTGCGACTCGACCACCTTGATAGCTAGATAATTGCCATACAGTTAGCTCCTCGTTGGAGATGCTATCTAGCTGCACAGCAAGGTTATCAAGTACTGACATCACCTTGTTGTAGCTATACCAAAGTGACAGTAAAGAAGGCACTAGTAAGGCTAAAAGTAAGGTTATTGCCCCCAATAAAGTCAGCTCAAAATAAATAATGGTCGCAATTAATAGCACAGCAAGAGTGACTAAAGGGACCGCAAAACCAAGCCATAGTTTTTGCTCAACGGATGTGAGCTTAGCCACCTTGGTTGCCCTTTAATTTGATTTCATGTTTTTCTACACGTCGATAAATTGCAGATTTACTCAGCCCCAAAAACTCACCAGCGGCAACCACATTTCCCTCAAAGTGACGAATAGCATTTTCTATCATCCGCTTTTCAGCCTCTTCAAGGCTTAGCAACGGCATATCTTGCTCGTGAAAATCTTCATCTAACTCAAGATCTTGTGCACCTATCACAGAGTGCGCCCCTAAAATCACTGCACGCTCAATCACATGGGATAATTCTCGAATGTTGCCAGGCCACGAGTATGCTTTCATTTTTGCAATTGCTGCATTACTTAAGCTGCGTTCACCACCGGTGTCATTGCCATGGCGCTTGGTATGTAGCGCTAAGAAATGAGTCGCTAAACTGGGTAGCTCATCGACTCGCGCTCTAAGTGCAGGGACGGTTAAGATAACCGTATTTAAACGATAGAGTAAATCTTGGCGAAATAGTCCAGTTTTCACCGCGTCGCTTAGATCAACATTAGTAGCCGAAATTATCCTCGCATTACTGTTACTGGTTTTTGAGTCGCCGAGCACTTCATACTCTCCGCTTTCCAGCACTCTGAGCAGTTTTGCCTGTTGTGCTACCGGCAAACTGCCAATTTCATCCAAGAATAAAGTCCCATTTTGAGCCATTTCAAAGCGCCCTGTGCGATTCGCTTTCGCATCAGTAAACGCCCCTTGGCGATGACCAAACAACTCACTTTCAAATAGCTCTGTGGGAATTGCGGCCATATTAACACTAACAAAAGGCTGCTCACTACGTAGACTATTGTTATGGATGTACCTTGCTAACTGGCTCTTACCACTACCATTTTCTCCCAATATCAATACATTTGCATCGGTTTTTGCAACCCTTAGTGCCTGTTGTAGTAAACGACTGGGCATTTTATTTTGCGTGTTATTTGTGGGTGGCTCAGTAGTTGTTTGCCTTGTTTCAATGTGGCGTTTAACGGTTTTTAACAAGCGCTGGTTTTGCCATGGTTTTTCGATTAGATCACACGCACCTAGCTGCATTGCTTGTACCGCCAACTCGACTTTGGCCCAAGCCGTGATGACTACCACAGGCACCTCTATCGACACTTGCCGAAGCCACATCAAAAATTGCAGCCCTTCTTTTCCCGAGGTAGTGTCTTTATTGAAGTTCATATCCAGTAAAATCAGTGCAACAGGTTGCTCTGCAAGTATGACTTTTGCCTCGTCAGGGTGTGAAGCTTCGATACTCTGATAACCGTGGCTTTGCAGCAAAATAGTTGCAGACATACGCACATCAGGATTATCTTCAATGATTAAAACAGCTGTCATCGTTTCCTACTTCTTGTTTGTTTATACCAATTCTCTTAATTAAGTGGTCTATTTTGAGGTGAGAAAATCTTGTCGATAACAACGCTTCCGCGTCCTGCTCACGCCGAGGTACCTACATCCTGTAGGCAAGGCAAAAATTTTGTTATTTAGTTGTTCTAAATAAGAAATTTTTAACACTGTTAGCGTCAGATTCACTCCTTCAAATTGGTATTAGGTTCTTACCCACACTTTTATTGCCTTATTGCGCTCATTGGAGCGGAATTGATGAGTTGTCTCATCGGATATACTGCACAGAAAAGTGCAAAAGTAAGTAGTGTCATCAGCACTACCAAAAACCAGCTTGGCTTGACTAAAACCCACTCAGATGATGGCGCGCTCAAGTACAGCCCAACTACGACTGTCACAGCGACAAAAATTGCCGCACAAACTGGTATCAGCGTGTCTGATATTAACAAGCGATATAAACGATGTTTTTTCGCACCCAGCGCCATGCGCATACCAAACTCATATCGTCGTTGCTCAAAGCTATAGCTGAGCACGCCGTATATACCTACACCGCATAACAATAAGCTAAAGCCACATAGCCCAAAGCTTAACAACAATGTGAGACGTTCTAAATATGTAAGCTTATGATATGTTTGTGTTAGGTCTAAAAACCGCCATATACCAGCCTGACCTGCTACGGATTGAATAGCCGATTGAACTTGAGCACGCGTCAGTGTTACATCAGGTTCCATTTCAATAATAAATGGGTAACCAAAAGGAAGCGCAGGCAACCAAGCCGTCTTGCCTTGAAGCTCGGTATAACGTTTTGGATGGTTGAAATTTTGTGAGATCCCGACCACTTCAGCTGGGACATCGGGGTTAAATATAAAGAATGTATCTCCGAGAACATTGCCCCCCGGCTTTAGCGCATGTGCGGCTGCTTCTGATACAATGACTTCTTCTTTGTCCCCCCTAATCGCCGCTTCACTAAATGTGCGCCCAGCAATCAGCGAAAGCCCTGTTAATGCAAAATAATCTGGACCTACATTTGCTCGGATCATACTTGGCATCCATTCACCAGCCAGATCCCGCATCGCAACCACCGCTAAGTCGTTTTGTAATGGGCTTTCACCATGTGCTACCCCCACCACACCGGGTATTTTTCTGAGTGCCTGTTTAAAGTCTTCAATGTGTGTGTAGCGCTTGGGAAATGGCGTCGAGTCATTTGGTATATGTAGCATCACACTGTACATATTATCTACCTGAGTTCCAAGGGGTCGCAACAGTGTATCCGCACTTTTGCTCAGCACAAGCGTTGCACCAAACACCAGCACGGTGGTAAAAAATAGCTGAACCGCAACCAGTGTTTTGGTCATCTGCATGCTGAGCGCTTTCACACTCCCTTTGCCCGAAGTACGTATGCTTTGACTGAGTTGATTAAAATTAACCATACGCGACGTTACAAAAGCAAACAATAACGCCAACAACAGCACTATCAAAACTGCGCTAAGCAACACAGTAGAGTCCAGAGAGAGTGTATCAATAAGCGGTAAGTAACTGTGAGTCAGGGATTGTACTAGCCGCAGTTGCCACGCCGCAAAAAATAGCCCAACCACCACGGCACTTGCAACTAGCAATAACGCTTCGAGGAAAATGCCACGAAACAATACACCACGCTTTGCACCAAGCATTGCCTGCAGCACAAGCTGTTGTTGAAGCGTGTGAGCGCGAGAGATGAATAAGTTACTTACATTAAAAATGGCAATGAGCACCAAACACATCACACTGAGTAGCACAACAATAGCCAAGGTATCATGGCCTGCTACTTCTACATCCCGGTATAGACGTATGATAGGTTTAATATCCTGTAATTCTTGCTCTGCTGATTGCCATTCTCCTCGATGCCTGAGACTGTTTTGATAAAGCTGCTGCGCTAAAGTGCTGTGTGTGCCTTGCTCGGTAAGTATCGCCAATAACTTGAGATTTTCCTGCCTACTTGTCCATGGATGATATTCACCACGCTTGGTACCAAAAAATCGTTCATTCTCTGAGAAGCTTAACCATAGCTCTCCCTTACCTTGGTTTAAAAAATAAGGGTCTGAATAGGCCTGAGCAGCGACACCGACCACGGTATATAGCTTATCAACAATCCGTAAGCTCGCGCCCAGCACGCGAGCTTCACCATTGAAATACTTTTGCCACAATGGATAGGAAATAATCACTTCAGGGTTTTTCTGATTAATATCTTCAGTCGTAGTCAAGTATCGACCCAGCGCAAGTGGCATTTTCATCATAGTGAAGTAGTCATCACTTACAAAACTCAGCGTCAGTTTAGGTGAGCCTGGTAGGTTTTCGACGACATCCGAAAAACTACTGATCAAAGCACGCTTTTGATAAAGCGCCTCGGTTTGTCGCCAATTAAGCATGTTTTGAACACTTTGCATGCCTTCAAATACCCGATCTTGATAGATATTGCTTTGCTCAATGACCACAAAGCGTGACTCACTCTCTATATCAAGAGGTTTAATAAAAAAGCCGCTAAACAGGCTCAGTGCAACAAAAAAACAGCTTAGTGTCAGCGCCAAGGTCAACACTAATGTAATACAGAAACTAGGCACTTGAAGTAAGCTTTTGATGGCCAGTGTGGTTTGCCGTTGGAGCTGCATCAAAGTCATCACATAACCTCCGATAAATCAGCTGAGTGAGACTCTTTGCTTTTTGACACCAATACTCCATCCAGCAGTTGAATTTGCTGTTTTGCGTAGCCTGCATAGCGGGTGTCATGAGTAACCATACAAATGGTAACACCTTGTTCATTGAGGCTGTTTAGCAAGGCCATCACCGCATCACCATTCTTAGAATCTAAGTTACCTGTGGGTTCATCCACCAGCAAAATACTTGGCTCGCCCGCAAGCGCTCTGGCAATAGCTACGCGCTGTTGCTGACCTCCTGATAATTGACTCGGTTTGTGATTGGCTCGGTGGGACATCTCTACTTGCGTTAACGCTCGTATCACGCGCTGTTCGATTTCTTGAGCTGTGAGAATTGGTTCTCGGTAGTGTAGCGGTAACGCAACATTGTCAAATACGGTTAACCCATCGAGCAGATTAAATGATTGAAATACGAAACCAATATGTAAATTCCTCAGTTCTGCCTGAGTATCTGCATCGAGTGAACTGGTTTCAACACCTTGAATGCAATAGCTGCCTGAGGTGATCTCCTCTAGTAGCCCTAAAACACTGAGTAACGTCGACTTACCCGAGCCGGATGGCCCTGTAATTGCGAGATAATCACCTGCTTTGATGTTTAGACTGATGTTACTAATCGCATGGGTTTCTACATCCTGACCGTAGTAAACCTTGCTTACTTGGTGCAATGCCAAAATTGTATTATCCATTTGCTTTTCCTTTACCGATTGAGTGATGTAATTGTTATTTTTTTTAAGTGTTGATGAGCTGACATATCTGACATCACCACTTGCTCACCGGCTGAGCCGCCTTCAAGTATTTCAATGGCATTGCCGGCTAGTTTACCAAACTTGAAACTTTTTTTGATGAGTACATTTTCTTGTTTATCTAAAACAAATAAGTCGCTATTGGATTGTGGAGACAGCCACGGTAATTGGGGGATTGAGAGCGCGTCCTGTATCCTTGCAGTAAAGATTTTACCCTCAATGGTCAGCGCCGGACGCGCGTTACTTGGCAGGGTCCCCATTAACGCCAGCTCAATGGCGATACGACCGTCTTGAACAACCGGTACAACACGACTCACCGTTGCAGCAACTTTACCGACAAAGGTATTGATCATCGCCGGCTGCCCTATCACTACCTCACTGGCCTCTCGTTCAGGTACTAACAAGTCTGCCACCAGCAGACGTTCACTGCCCACCACCGCAAGAGTTTGCCCCGGTGTAATTGCTTGCCCTTGACTCACATTCACAGCTTGCAACATCCCTGCGATCCCAGCTTTGACGTTCAGTTGTTCCACAGCTTGTTTTGCTATGTCATGGCTCAGCTCATATTCTTTTAGCAACTCCTGCTCAATCTCAATACTTCTTGTATGTAGTGCTTGCATTTGTTTAAGTTGTTGCTCACTGAGTAAAACGCGGGTTTTTAGCTGTTCAAGAGTCAGGACGGAGCGCTTATGATCAAGTTCTGAAACAATGCCTTGTTTCACTAACAGTCGCTCAGCTTGCTCTCGGAGTTTGGCACTCTCACACTCACTATGGAGCAGTGCTATTTGCCCTTGCAAGGTAAGTAATTCACTTTGCTGACTGAGCTTCAATGCGTCAACACTGGCGCGTTGCCTAGCAAGTGTTAACCGTTCACGCTGCAATCTTTGCGTCAGCTCAGGATTAATCAAGCGCATAATAACGGTATCTGGCTCCACTTTTGTGCCTGCAAGATACTCGACCGTGCTTACTTGAGCGGAAAATGTTGTGGTGATTTCTCGGCTAAGTTTCGAACGTAATTTTCCATACCCAGAAACGCTATACTGTATCGAGCTTTTTTGAATTGGTGCAAAGGTAATCGTATTCGCATCAAGCTGATTATGCTCTTGAGATAGCAAAAAACTCAGTGCCACAAACACACTAAGCGTTATACCTAGCCACCGCCAAATGGGTGACTGACGAGAGGATTTATTGCGGCTGATTTTAATGTCCATAGTGTTATCGCACTGTTTTTTGATTTCATAAAGCGAACACCATGCCAAAAGTAACCTGTTGATATATAGTCAATTTAACAGTCTCCTTTTCGTTTACTCTCCCAATAATGGGACAATATTCAACAGCGCTGGGACAAGCATGTAGTGCGCGTCGCCAAAGTCTGTAGTTTGTGATTGCAGTTGCTAATTTTTTGAGCTAAGTTAGTCCCTGATACATTAACGAAGGAAAGTAATAAAATGCACCGCTTACTCATCTGCTCTGTTAGTGCAGTACTGGCGCTTTCAGGCTGTAATTCAACTCCACATAACGACACACCCGCAGATAAAAACCTGACTGTTGGTGTGGTTCAAAAAGAAATCAAAAATGGCCTTCCGGCCAGTGACGTCGCTATTGCATTAGGCAGCCCTAATATTGTCAAGACCGATCCTGATGGCAAAGAAGTGTGGATCTATGACAAATTTACCAAAGAGCAAGTGTTTCAAACGAACTCGGGAACATTGGGCTACTTTTCAGGGAATGGCGGTGGCATAGTGTCAACGGGCTATGACAAAAGTAAGGTTAGTACTAAGACGCTCACGGTTGTCATCAAGTTTGATAAGAGAGATACAGTCGAAAAAGTAGCGTATCATACCAGTTCGTTCTAGGAGCAATAATCAATGAACGCCCTAGTAACAGCAACCGTTAAAGGTGTCGTACTTGCGACAACACTGCTTATGCTGAGTGGATGTAAAAGTTCCGCGCCACAAATGTCAACGATGGAAGTGCGTAGCTTACAAACCAAAGAATATAGCGATGCAGAGTCTATTTTGGTTTACCGTGCACTTGTCAACGCACTGCTGGATAGAGAGTTTACTATCAGTGCGTCAGACTCATCTTCAGGTGTGCTAATAGCAAATTACTCCACCACCCAAACCAATACCACCGAAGCGGTCACCAAAGCACTGGCAACCTATTTCACCCTCGGCTTAAACTGGATATTTGGTGACAACAACATGGATGATATACTTACTGTTGATGTCTCTGCCAATGTTGCCCCAATAAAAAGCGGTAGTCGACTTAGGATTAATGCGGTGGCTAAACGCCTAAATAGCGATGGTGAAATCGTCGAGTCGCAAATGATAGTCGACCCTAATTATTATCAGGGTATCTTTGAACAAATAGAAAAGTCGGTGTTCTTAGAGCAAAACATCAACTAAACCCAAAAGCTGAGCCTACTACTCAGCTTTTTGATACCCTTTACGTTACTGCGTTCTGATCTTTAAGCAAAGCTTACATTATACCAATTCGCTTAATTAAGTGGTCTATTTTGAGGCGAGAAAATCTTGTCGATAACGAGGCAAAAATTTTGCTATTTAGTTGTTCTAAATGAGAAATTTTTAACGCTGTTAGCGTCAGATTTACTCCTTCAAATTGAGCAAGTATTAAGTCAAATTGGTATTATGCTCATGAAGCAGTGTGATGATATCGCCAAATTCCCTTAAAGGCTTTACTCGCTAAATAGAAAAATAACAGTGGCATGAGTACTAATTTTAATATTAGTAGCGAAACCACATTCAAAAAATCAATAAATAAAGACTCTGCGGCATTAAGCATATCAGTAATTCCACCAGATACCGCTTTAATTGCTCGACTGAGTGTGCCTTCTGTATCACCTTGAAGCTGCTCATTTAATTCATTAATAGCTTGTTGATGTTGGTCTTTCTCTCTATTAATGAGTGCGATTTGGTTATCTAGCTTTGCCTTTTTACTGTCTAGTTGTTGCTGCTTCTCTATAAGTGGCTTAGCTTCTTCACTTTTAGTAAATGTTAGCCACTGTGACAAACTGCGATTAGCTTGCGCTGCTTCAATGTCTTTTGATAGTGCTTGAAGTTGTGCGCTGAGCTCAGTCGCTTCACCGTGCAGCTGAACTTGTTGATTGGTTAGTTGTTCAATATGCCCACGATGTGTTTGTTTTTGCTCAGTGACCTTGGACTTTAACCTAGCACTTTGGCTGCTGGTCTGCGTCGCCTGTGATTGAAATACATCAACACTACTAGAGACAACTTGGTTTTGTTTATCTATTTCATTATCTAACAACAACTGACTGGTGACGCCTGTCGATAAAATAACGAAAGGTACTAAAAACCGGATCAATATCATAGTCGCTAGTATTTTAGTTCGCACATGTTGCCAAAGCCCCATGTACGAGCACACTATGTAACCAACCACGGTTACCGTAAACGCGATACTAAACATAACATGGGTTGAAATAGAGTATAGAATTCGTTGAATAAACAGTGAGCCTATCGCCAGCTGCATTACATTAGATATGTATTCTGCTAAGTCATTGATAGGATCGAGCAACTGAGCTGGCTGAATACTCGCTACGCCTATGCCGAGTTCTGCCGATTGCAGCAAAGAAATCGCACCATTCACGGTACGAGCAGAAGCATAGACCAATGAAGACTGAAGTAACGCTTCGTCAATAAACGCCATCATCGCAGCGTTAAATGGCGGCAGCCAACTGGCCAACACCAGCATTATTAACAATAAAAAAATAACTAGCTGCCTGCTTTTTATTTGCATCTATTTCTCCCCCTCAACTATAGCCACGCGTTTTATACCAATTTTCTTAATTAAGTGGTCTATTTTGAGGCGAGAAAATCTTGTCGATAACTAGGCAAAAATTTTGTTATTTAGTTGTTCTAAATGAGAAATTTTTAACGCTGTTAGCGTCAGATTGACTCCTTCAAATTGAGCAAGTATTAAATCAAATTGGTATTACATCAAGCTTAACGAGTAACCGCGTTTGTTGCGAGCGAAGTTTTCCGATAGACCTAAATACAAAGCAGGCCATTTTCAATCATGTCTAATACTTCTGCATAAAAGCTAGATATAAGCCTCTTTACAGCATTAATTTATGCAGACAAGAACAAGATGGAGTTTTTCCTACCACTCGCCTTTCGTCAATTAATGAGATTTAGGTTTTATCGAGCGACCAGGTTTTTCTTCTAGCGGCTTATCTGGCCAACGGTGCTTGGGGTATCGGCCACGCATCTCTTTAGCTACATCAAAGTAAGAGGTGCGCCAAAAATTTCCTAAGTCACTGGTAGTTTGAATAGGCCTTTTGGCTGGCGACAATAATTCGAAGCGTACCGCAACCTTACCACCAGCCAACATGGGTGACTCTAGCTGTCCAAACATTTCTTGCAGCACCACGGACACCGTCGGACCTTGATGCTCGTCGTAGCGGATCAAGACACGTTTTTCACTGGGTGTAATATAAAATTCGGGAGCCTGTGACGCTAATTGTTGCTGTTGATCCCACGTCAGTGTTGCCTGTAGCAAATTAAAGATGTCCAATTGTTTTAATTGCTTAATAGTACTCACACCGCTGAGATAAGGCAGCAACCACGTATCTAACTGCGCGATTAAATGGGCTTCTGAGATACACGGAAATTCATCCACGTGTTCGCCAAGCCATTTCGCTCGTGCAAGCCAAGCTTGACTTTTTGCGGACCAGTTTAATAGCCCAAGTCCTTGTGAAGTTAAAATATCCTTCACACATGACTCAAATTCACAAGCAGGGATCTGACTTAGGTTTTGTTCTTTTAAGATAAGTGCCTGGTAACATAGACGGCGACGCCCAAGTATCGCTTCTTTTTTATTGTCTAGCTGATAATGGGTTTCCTCGCTTAACTGCGAGGCTAACTGTTCAAGGAGTAGGCTCTGGCTCACCGCACAAGCCAGATATACTAGGCCATCTTTGTTTTTCCCATCCACATCACATACCACTAAATATTCCTCACCTTGCAGCGTATCTGCTTCGCGTAGCGTTACGCCTCTACCATTGGCAAGTAAATAACGATTGTCACCGTGAGCACGCTTTTGCGCAGCGCGGTCAACAAAGGCATGCAGTAGCAAACTAGCAGTATGGTTATGTATATCGGTAAGTGAGAGGCGTTCGATGTTTAACACAATACCCAACTTTTTAGCAAAAGACTTGGCTAAAGTAAGTACAACTTCAGTGGTCGCACGATGCAGGCGGTAGGCACTAGTGGCGGTCTTTTTGTCTTTACTATACTCAACTAATGCCAACAATCGCCGAGTAATATCACTGTTTTTGGCTTGTATTTGAATATCTCGTTCACTTAACATCGCTGCTAACAAGCAAGCAATTTGCTGTTCTTGTAATGTGCTACTATGCAATAGCATGCTTGCCAACCTTGGCGCAACCCCCAGCGCCAATGCCATTTGCCCAGCGGTTAAAATTTTATTTTGTTCATCAACGAGGTTTAGCGCGTGATTAAGTTGACGGGCAACCGTAAAGTGTCGTTCTGGCGGTGCACTTAGCCAATTAGCATCTTGGTATTGCGTTATACCCCAAGCACTTAACTCCAACGCTAGCGAGCAAAGATCGGTGGTCGTTATCTCTTCTGGCTGAAAGTCACTCAAGGTATTGTGCGCACTTTCTTGCCATAAACGTAAACAGTACCCTGGCTGTAAACGTCCTGCTCGTCCTGCCCTCTGAGTGGCAGAAGCTTTAGATATCATTACCGTATCCAACCGAGAGAGGCCACTTTTCACATCATAAGTCAGACGCTTTTCAAGTCCTGAGTCAATCACACCCGTGATCCCTTCTATGGTCAGACTGGTTTCAGCAATATTTGTGGCAAAAATTACGCGTCTCACCGCGGCACTTTGTTTGCTCAATACTTTTTCTTGCTCTGCCAATGGTAAACCACCGTATAGCGGCAAGCATATAATGTCCTCTCCAAGTGTGGCTTTGCAGGCTTCTATACAGCGTACTATCTCTCCTTGACCTGGGAGAAACACCAAAATATCGCCACTCTCTTGCACCCTAAGTACCTGTTGCAATGCACGCAGAACATGATCAGACAAATACTGCGACGGTTTACCAAAATAGGCGACGTCAACGGGGTAAGTTTTTCCTGGACACGTCAGTATCGGGGCATCATCGAGATAGCGAGATAACAGTGCGGTATCTATGGTTGCCGACATGACTAGCAGCTTTAGGTCATCTCTGTAAGCTTGTTGTACTTCATATGCCAGCATCAACGCTAAGTCAGCATGAATAGAGCGCTCATGAAATTCATCAAAAATAATCAAGCCAACATTCACCAGCTCAGGATCCGCTTGCAAACGGCGTGTTAATACCCCTTCAGTGACTATCTCTAACCGTGTTTTAGCCGACAGGCGTTTTTCGTTGCGAATTTGGTAACCCACCCGCTCACCAACGGTTTCTCCTAGCTGCTTTGCTAAATAATGCGCAATAGATTTAGCTGCAACTCGACGTGGCTCTAGCATGATAATTTTTTTATCACCGAATAAGCCTGCCTGTAATAATCGCAGCGGTACTAAGGTAGATTTACCTGCACCCGGCTCCGCTTGTAATACCAAACGACTATCTGAGGCAAGTGTTGAAATAATATCGGGAATAACAGCTTCTATGGGTAACAAAACGGGTCGTACTTTTTAGGTTGTTTTACCCTACATAATACACTTAAATGGCGCCATAATGTATGCTATTGCCTGCACAGCTTGTTACCCCGCTTTTCGAGAATAGATAAGATCAGCAAGATTTGAGAGCGTGCTCAGTCTCCCTGTTTGTAAATACGTCTGTAGGTTATGTGCAAGTGGACTGCTGCCGCTAAGCTCCTCACCCTCTCCTGCTAAAACACCGACCCACGCGTTTCTGCGCGATGCTTTTGCAAGATATAACCCACCATCAGCCAATTCTAGTACGTGCTCCCAGCCAAGCTTTTCAGGCTCACTAGGGTAAAAAGGAAAAGGAGCGAAGCCGATTGAGCAAGTACAATTGATAACTTGGTCATTGACGATAAAAGGGTAAATTTCCACTTGCCGCCTGATCCGCTCCATCACTTCCTGTGCTGCCACATAGTCTAAATCAGGCATCATCAACAAAAACTCTTCTCCACCCCAGCGAACTATCGTGTCTGACTCACGGGTGCACTGCTTTAAAATTTCAGAAAAATCTTGTAAAACTATATCACCAGCGGCATGACCAAAAGTGTCATTGATCCCCTTAAAGTGATCAATATCTACAATCACAAAAATAAGATCTGCATTGCCTTTTGGTGGCGCACCGTGCCAAATTTGACGGCATGCTTCAATTTTACTGTCAATAACACTAAAAAAATGATGGCGATTATTAAGGCCTGTCAGGCTGTCTGTAAAGCTCAAGGTTTGCAGGCGTTTGTTGCGCTCAGCAAGCTCTTCTGTTCGTGCTGTGACTTGGCTTTCAAGTCGTTTGGTGTACTGCCTATTTTGCCAGCGCCAATAAATCACTGTGATAAGCGTAAAGGTAAGTAGTGCAATTAACAGCCAACGCTGCTGATTGAGCCTTGCATTCTCAATCTGCTGTTGGTGAGCAATAATAAGCTTTGCCTGCTGAGCATTATCACGCTCAAGTGCATCAAGCGCTTGTTGTTGCTGCGCAAGCGAATACTGCGCTTCGAGTTTCAAAAGTTTGCTATTACGCTTTTGCAAATTTAACGACTTTTCAGTCACAGTATATCGCTTTAGGTATCGATGCGCCTGTTGATAGTTACCTCGCTGGGCATACGCTGCCGCTAATGTCCATTGAAGCTGAGACTGAAACAGCAAAAATCGCGTACCTAATGTGATTTCTAATCCCTGTTGAGCAAGTGTTATCGCATCTTTATATTCACCGGCTTGTAACGCGATCCGCGCTCGCTGCACCGCAGCCATAATGCGCATCCGCTGATTCTTCATCAGGTAGTTTTGCTCATCCAACTTTTGGATAATTGCTCTTGCTTGTGGGTACTTACCGAGCTGCAAATACGCCCATGAACGCGTTAAGCTTAACTGTGCGATAGTTTCTTGACGAACAGAGGAAGCTAACGGCGTGGCTGCGGTTTTAAGTGCCAATCGATATGCGCCTTTATCCATATATAGGCGTGCTTGCCAGAGCATAATCTCAGCATGTATCTGCGCGTTATCGTCAATTGTTTCTATCAATTGTAACGCTTTGTCTAAATACCGCTGTGCAAGATCAAAACTTTCAAGGTCGATATCTAGATGTGCAATGGCAAGATAAGTCGTGGCCTTAAGCATAGTGTTAGCTTCAGATCCAGCGAGTTGCAAAGCTTGTTGATGCAGATCCAGCCCAGCTTCAAACTCACCAAAGTGTTGCACTACACTCCCCTCAAGCAATAGGGTTTTAATTTGCAATTCTTTATCACCCTGTCCCCGTGCTTGCTCTTTGAGGGCACGAATACTGGGCAATAGCGACAAATCATAGTCTTCTTCTACTGAAAGTAGCAAAGCATCGTACATCTGCTGCATGTGTGCTTTAGATTCATAAGCCAACGTACCAAAGGACGGCAAAAGTGCAAAAACGACACCAAACACCATAAGCAAAAATTGCATCAATCTACCTCAACTAACATTTTTGCATTAGCCACCTGCCAATTCGCAACCCTTTTGTTAATAAAGCCAGACTCAGTAAGTGCTCGCTTTATGATCCCCCTTTGCTTTAATACGTGTAAACCACGATTTAGCGCTGCAAATATTTGCTCACCTTCTGGGTGATTTTTACTTACAACGAAATGGCGAGAATCGGGTAATACAACTTTAATGTCTTCTATAGGCACATATTCTTTCCCCTCAAAGGTTAACACCAAAGAATCGCTCACACTGAAGTTGATCAACATGGTATCAACCACATTGCTTTCCACCATCTCTAACATAGTTTCCCATGGACCTATAAAACTCACCATGTGTAAATCTGTATTCATAAGGGCTCGCCAATCAACTGCCCATCTCGGGTTAGAAACCACATCAAGCTGCCTCAATTGGGACAGCGGAGTCTGTTGCAACGCGACATTGCGCTTTGTAACATACAAACCCGCCTCATATTCACCAACCTCAACAATAGGCTCAGAAATAAATAATGCGCCTCGATAATCTACGATACTTTCATGCCAAACACTGCGGGCCAGAATTAAGCTCTCTCCTGCTATCAGATCGGAAAATTCTAAAATATTGACAGATGGTTTTGGGTTGAATACAACTTGGCGGGTTTCACCACCGAGAAACAGCGCTTGTTGCAGTAACACCATTTCGATGATTTCGATATGAGATCCCTTGGTTGTGGGATGAAAGGTGTCAACATCTAACACATGACGACCCGCAAGAAAGTCTTCGTAGCGTTGACTGAAATTTTCACTGCTAATGATGTCTACAACAAGCTGGTTGCTTCCCCAGCTAATGGGCGAAATAAACAAAAGCCAACATACCCACTTCATTTTCATTGTTGACGAAAACCTTATTATTAACAGTTATTCAATCTAGTATACGTTAGTTTAGTCTCCATTGTTAACCACAAAACAACATTATCTAATAAATTTGGATGCTTAATTTATCTAGCTCAAAGTTTGAATTTGGAACTATGTTAATTATTTTATTTAAGTGGTTTATTTTGAGGCAAGAAAATCTTGTCCGTCACATCGCTTTCGCGTCCTGATCACGCCGAGGTAACTACATCTGTAGGCAAGGCAAAACCTTACTATTTAGTTATTCTAAATAAGAAATTTTTAACGCAGTTAGATTTCTGACTTCAAATTGAACAAGTATTAAGGCTAATTGGTATCAGTCATAGGATGTGTTATTTAGCGCAATAAAAAGCCCTATAGAAATAGGGCTATATCATCATCCAGTTTATGTCGTTTCTTAGCCGAGGTTTGGGCTGAGCCAGCGCTCAGCTTCCGCTAATGACATCCCTTGGCGCGTCGCATAATCTTCAACTTGATCTTTTTGAATAGTCGCAACGGCAAAGTACTTAGAATCTGGATGCGAGAAGTACCAACCCGACACCGCAGCTCCCGGCCACATGGCGTATGAACTAGTCAGCTTCATACCGATACGGTTTTCGACATCTAACAGTTGCCAAATTTTTTGTTTCTCGGTGTGCTCAGGGCACGCTGGATAACCAGGCGCCGGACGGATCCCTTGATAGTTTTCACGAATAAGCTCTTCATTACTTAGTGCTTCATCCGCAGCAAACCCCCAGTGCACTTTACGCACTTGCTCATGTAGATATTCGGCAAATGCCTCGGCTAAGCGATCTGCAACTGCCTTAACCATAATCTTGTTGTAGTCATCTTGCTTAGCATCAAATGCCTCTGCTAAGTCATCTTCTTCAAGACCACCGGTGACGGCAAATGCACCGAAATAATCAGGAGTGCCTTTAGGTGCAATATAATCCGACAAACAATAGTTAGGAAAATCGGTTTTTTCGGTTTGCTGGCGCAGCTGACATGACGTAACCAAGACTTCACTTCGTGACTCATCTTTGTAAATCTCAATATCGTCACCCACGCGGTTAGCCGGGAACAAACCAATCACACCAAGTGGCTGCAAACTACCATCTCGCTCTAGTTGATCTAACATGGCATTGGCATCATGAAACAGTTTTTGCGCCTCTTCACCAACCACTTCGTCTTGCAGAATACGTGGATATTTACCAGCCAATGACCAAGTCATAAAAAATGGCGTCCAGTCGATGTAATCGCGCAGAGTTTTGATGCTCACATCTTTAAACTCAGTGATCCCCAACTTACTTGGTACCGGTGGGGTATAGTTTTGCCAATCAAGTTTTGCAGCATTATCCCGAGCTCGCGCTAAGGTAACCGGTTTTGAGCGTGGCTTTTTACGCGCTTGTTGCTCTCGCACTTTGACGTATTCATCCGCGGTTTTTGCCAAAAATTCGGGCTTTTGTGTTTTACTTAGCAGGCTAGATACCACACCAACCGCGCGACTGGCGTTATTGACGTAAATCACACCTTTATCATACTGAGGTTCAATTTTAACTGCGGTATGGGCTTTCGATGTGGTAGCACCACCAATAAGCAATGGAATATCAAAGCCGCGGCGTGTCATTTCTTTAGCGACATGCACCATTTCATCAAGAGAAGGCGTAATAAGGCCAGACAAGCCAATGACATCAGCATTTTCATCAATGGCCGTTTGCAGGATTTTTTCTGCTGGCACCATCACCCCTAAGTCCACAACTTCGTAGTTATTACATTGCAGTACCACGCCCACGATGTTTTTGCCGATGTCGTGTACATCGCCCTTAACTGTGGCCATGATCACTTTACCGTTACTTGAGCCCTCTTCTTTTTCTGCCTCAATGTAAGGGTCGAGGTAGGCCACCGCGCGCTTCATCACTCGAGCAGATTTCACCACTTGTGGCAAAAACATTTTGCCCGCGCCAAACAAATCGCCAACCACGTTCATACCATCCATCAGAGGCCCTTCAATCACTTGGATTGGCTTATCAAACAGCTGACGACAGGCTTCGGTGTCTTCGTCAATAAACTCTGTGATCCCTTTAACTAGCGCGTGTTCCAAGCGTTTTTCAACTGGCCAAGAGCGCCACTCTAGATCTTCTTTTTTGTCTGCTTGCGCCATACCTGAATATTTAGGCGCTATCTCAACTAATCGCTCGCCAGCACCAGCGTCGGTATTGAGGATCACATCCTCAACGGCATCACGGAGCTCTTTTGGAATATCGTCATACACTGCAAGCTGACCGGCGTTAACAATCCCCATATCCATACCCGCTTTAATCGCATGGTACAAAAATACAGAGTGGATAGCTTCACGCACGGGATTGTTACCGCGGAATGAGAAGGATACGTTCGATACGCCCCCAGACACTTTACAGTGCGGTAAGTTTTGCTTGATTCTGCGCGTGCCCTCGATAAATTCAACGGCGTAATTATCGTGCTCTTCAATCCCCGTGGCGACCGCAAAAATATTTGGGTCAAAAATGATGTCTTCTGGCGGAAACCCAAGCTCATCAACCAAGATTTTGTAAGAGCGCTGACAGATCTCAAACTTTCTATCTGCGCTCTCCGCTTGACCAACTTCATCAAACGCCATAACTACCACGGCTGCACCAAAACGTTTGATAATTTTAGCTTGATGAATAAATGGTGCCTCACCCTCCTTTAAGGAGATTGAGTTTACGATGGCTTTACCTTGAATACATTTCAGGCCCGCTTCAATGACTTCCCATTTAGACGAGTCAACCATGATGGGAACTTTTGAAATATCTGGCTCTGACGCTATCAGATTGAGAAACTTTACCATCGCTGCTTTTGAGTCCAACATGGCTTCATCCATGTTGATATCAATTACCTGAGCACCATTTTCAACTTGCTCTCTAGCAACATCTAATGCAGTTTCGTAATCCTCTTCTAGAATAAGGCGCTTAAACCTTGCTGAACCCGTCACATTGGTACGCTCACCGACGTTAGTAAATACTGCTGTTTGTGTCATGGTGAATTCCTAATTTAAGTTACAGGCTTCAAGTCCTGCCAAACGCATCCGCACTTCGATGTCAGGCAAGTTACGCGGCGGGGTTTGTGCAAGACCACGTGCAAAGGCGCTAATATGCTCAGGTGTGGTGCCGCAGCAACCACCAACTATGTTGATAAATCCTTCTTTACCCCAATCGATAATTTCTTTTGCCATATCATCGGCTTCTAAGTCATATTCACCAAACTCGTTGGGAAGCCCAGCGTTTGGATGCACAGAGGTAAACGTTTCACATACCCGTGATAGCTCTTCTACATATTGTCTTAGTAAATCTGGGCCTAGCGCACAATTCAGACCAATGGAAATGGGTTTAATATGGCGAATGGAGTTATAAAACGCTTCTGTGGTTTGCCCTGACAGCGTGCGCCCTGACGCGTCGGTTATAGTACCTGAGATCATCACAGGTAATCTCACCCCAGCTTGCTCAAAGGCTTCCTCCACACCATAAGACGCGGCTTTGGCATTCAGGGTATCAAAAATAGTCTCAATCAAAATAAGGTGCGCACCGCCTTCAATAAGGGCAAGCGTTGACTCGACATAAGCTGCAACCAACTTGTCGAAAGTGATATTGCGAAAACCAGGGTCGTTTACATCAGGAGAAATGGAGCAGGTTTTTGATGTTGGACCAAGTACACCTGCCACATAGCGAGGCTTGCTGGGGTCTTGGGCGGTAAATTCATCGCACACCGCACGTGCAAGCTTCGCCGATTCGAGATTAATCTCTCGACTCAGGCTTGCCATATCATAATCTTCCATTGAGATAGTGGTGGCATTAAAAGTATTGGTTTCAATGATATCCGCGCCAGCAGCGAGATAATCACGATGGATCTGCTTGATAATCTCAGGTTGTGTCAAGCTTAGCAGATCGTTGTTACCTTTGATAAGGACATGCCAATCTTTAAAACGTTCACCACGATAGTCCTCTTCTTCTAATTTGTGCTTTTGGATCATTGTACCCATCGCACCGTCTAAGATCAGAATACGTTGCTGCATTGCTTGCTTAAGCTGCGCTGCAATTTGCTCACCGTTTACGGCTACATTATTCGGCATAATTGTTAGTCCTTACATCTTGGCTAACTAAGTTAATATCATAAGGTGTGGTTTGGTAAACATAGTAGTTTAACCAATTTGAGAATAACAAAAACGCGTGACTTTGCCATGTTTTGGAGGGGCGCTTTGTGGTGTCATTCTCAGGAAAATAGTTCTCGGGCAGTGGTGCATTAGCCATTTTCTCACAGTCACGTAAATATTCTTTTTGTAACGTGTCAGCATCATACTCTGGATGACCGGTGATATAGACTTGGCTGCCGGAATGGTTTTTTATTAAGTAAGCACCCACTTTTTCTGAACCAGCTAAAATTACAAGGTCTTTACATGTGTTAATTTTGTCGACATCAATATGGCCATATCGAGAATGAGGCACTAAAAATTCATCGTCAAAGCCGCGAGTCAGCGCCCCGTGGTCAAAATAACAGTGGTGCTTAAACACACCGCACAGTTTGTCCTCTTTGAGTTCCCGTTTTAAGCCATAGTGATGATACAAACCGGCATGCGCTGCCCAGCAAGAAAAGAGCGTTGAAGTAACATGGTGCTCTGCCCAATCAAAAAACGCCTGTAACTCTTGCCAATACACCACATCGTCATACTCAAGATGCGCCAGTGGTGCGCCAGTGACGATCAAGGCATCATAGTTTTGCTCTTTTACATCTGAAAAATAGCGGTAAAACATGTCTAGGTGTTGCTCTGAATTTTCAGAACTGCGGTGAGTGTCTAGCCGTAGTAAATCGACATTCACTTGCAAAGGCGTATTGGCCAATAGCCTAATAAATTGCACCTCAGTTTCCACTTTATTTGGCATCAAGTTTAATATGGCAAGTCGCATAGGGCGGATCTCTTGCGTTGATGCACGGCTTTGTGGCATCACAAAAACATTTTCATGACGCAGTTGGGCAATGGCTGGGAGTTCGTCGGTGACGGTGATTGGCATGCGCTGCTCCAGACTAATCGAATGGCATTATTATGGACAAAAACAGGAAAATTTCAACCTCTAGATGTATGGACGTCCAAAACCCCATAATAACGATTTGATCTCGCTCCCTCCCCATTTTTTGTTCAATGTATGTATACTTGCCACCAAATTAATAAGCACAAGCAGCGTGGTATATATGATTGGCATTGGGGAAGCGGCAGCAATTGCAGCAGCCGGAGTATGGGCTGGTTCAACAATTTTATACAAGCGATTTAGCCATCACCTCAGTCCGTTTGAGCTAAACGTCAGCAAAGGCGTTATTGCTTCTGCTCTGATGATATTATGTTTACTCGTCACCGCTGATACCATGTACCCCACCTTACTCTCTAGTTGGGGCTGGCTGATTGCCAGTGGCATACTGGGCATAGCGATTGGTGACAGTGCCTACTTTGCTGCACTTAGAAATATTGGCCCTGCACGCACTTTGGTGATTGAAAGCCTAGCACCTGCCATTGCTGGGATCTTAAATATTATTATTCTTGGTGTTTATCTTAGCACATCAGCTTGGCTTGGCATTGCTATCACGACAGTAGGCGTAATGCTCGCAATCAAACCAAGTCGTAGCCAACCAGTAGTAGACAACAAGCACTATATACTTGGCGTTTGCTTCGCGCTTACAGCGGCTGTTTGCCAAGCTGCGGGTATGGTACTTTCCAAAGGCGCATTAACTAACGAAAGCATCAGCAGCTTGTGGGCAGCACTTATCCGTCTCGCCTCAGGTACCTTATTTGTGGCCTTTATTGTCACCTATCTGCGTTCACAAAGCCTACTTAAGGCACTCACGCTGAAACAAATTCAAGGCAAAAACTGGCTGTTTGTTGCGGTGTTTTTTGGTACTTTTATCGGCCTATGGCTACAGTTGATATCCGTTAATCATACCGACCCAGCCATCGCGCAAACCATCTTTGCAACGGCACCGCTTATGGTGATGACGATTGGGCTTTTACGCAGAGAAACTATCACTAAATCAATGCTATGTGGTGGGTTAATTGCGTTAGTTGGGGTATTTTTGCTACTAAGAGGATAGAGTATCGGTGTGATCACAGATATTTGCATTGAAGGCTCGCAAACTATTAACAATCAATTAAACTTCCTTCTACTACATTAAAAAAGGAATGAAGTCATGCGCGTTATCATTGCCATTGCTGCGCTCAATTTAATAGCTTGCAGTAGTACACTTGCTGTACAACAAGCAAATACCAAAGTGCTCGGCGCTTACACTATGTTTGCGCCCTCAACTACTGAAACCCCCAATATTTATGCTCGAGTGATTGTCGATGGTGTACTAACCGACGCCAGCCAATGTCCCTCTCTTATCTCAAATAAAGCTGTCACACCAATGACATTAAGAGCAAAGCGCCCAAACCCGGCGCACTTTCCTGTTACCGTATGTGAAGCAAAGCTAAGATCAAACACTGCCTATACAGTCACCAATAGCGCATTTTCGTTAGCACCAGTCACCTTTGACCCTAAGAAAATCGCGGTTTTCGGCGATACCGGCTGTAAATCGTCAGTGTGTAAAAACAACAGCGCTGCTGAGCCGTTTAAAAGCCTTACGGCGCAAGGAGCACAACAACGACCACAGCTACTGCTTCACATGGGAGATCTCAATTATCGCGGTACTGGCGGCGCAATCTCTGGGGATACCTACGCCTATGACGCAGGTGACGGCGGCTACGGTGGTGCAAGCTGTGGCTTAAATGACACTTACTACAGCCAAAACGCGCTAAATAGCCCCAGGCCAGACACATGGAGTAATTGGCAAGCCGACTTCTTTTTTGCGACGCGTCAACTTTCAACTTCGGCACCATGGATTTTTGCACGGGGAAATCACGAGTTGTGTAGTCGAGCTGGCGTTGGCTGGTTTTACTTTTTTGGCCCAGGGGCAGCCCTCCCTGATGCTGTAGACCAACAACAATGCCCAGCACAAGGTGATTATACTCAACCACCAAAATCTGCAAGCGCGCATATCATTGTGCAAAACTCCTATACCATCAATTTAAAGCCGCTCAGTATTTGGGTAATGGATAGCGCGAATGCGTGTGATGCCAGTGCCGATAATGGGCTAACTAAAGTTTACCAGCAACAATATCAAAGACTAAATGTCAGAAGTGAATTACTAAAAACCAAGCCCATGTGGATCATGAGCCACAGACCCATTTGGGGCGTTGAGAACCCAACAACCAAAGATACCCTAAACGTAATGCTACAAACTGCATTGAAACGCACCAAATCTGGCCAACTGCCCGATCATGTAAAATTATCGCTCGCAGGACATATGCACATTTATCAGTCTTCAACTTTTGCAACAAGCACCGCTAGGCCGCCGCAAATTGTCGTAGGTAACAGTGGTGTTAGTTTAAGTAACACCAATGCCTTTAGTGAATATGATTACAACTTGGATGGTGAAAATGCGGTGGTGAATACACAAGGCAAATTTGGCTTTTTATCAATTGAACTTGGTAAAGGAGGAAAGTGGCAAGGACAGTTTTTGGATGAAAATGGTGCAGCCTTTTTAACTTGTGATAGTGAAATTTCAGACAAAAAAGCGGTGTGCTTAGCAAAATAAAAACGAATATTTCTTAACTAACCTAAGGTTTGGATAAACAATAGATTGGCAGGTTTTGCTTTCAACTTATAACCTTGTGGCATTTGCTAGACTAGGGGCTACTACGCCCCTATTCCATTTACTCTAGACTGAGGTGAGAAGTGAGTTAATATCCTACCGCAGCACTGTCAGCTCGTCTTGGATCTGAGGAACCAAATAGCCCTTTATCGGTAAGCATGATTGACTGGGTCGATCCCATGGCGTTTTTTTCTGAAAGCCTATGCCCTTTACTTTCGAGTAGGCGTCGGGTGTCACCATTTAAACTACGCTCTATCCGAATTTCATCTGGTAACCATTGATGATGAATACGCGGAGCCACGGTCGCTTCAGCGATATTCAAGCCATGATCGATAACATTCATAATGACCTGTAGCGTGGTGGTGATAATTCGTGAGCCACCCGGACTACCTGTTACTAAAAAGGGTTTACCCTCTTTCATGACGATGGTCGGGGTCATCGAACTTAGCGGACGTTTCTTACCTTCAACAGCGTTGGCTTCACCACCGACTAACCCAAAGCCATTAGGACTACCGGGTTTGGCCGAGAAGTCGTCCATTTCGTTGTTGAGTAAAATCCCCGTACCTGCCGCTACAATACCCGAGCCGTAGCTAAAGTTTAGAGTATAAGTGTTACTAACTGCATTCCCCCATTTATCAACGACGGAATAGTGCGTGGTTTGGTTACTTTCAAACGGTAGCAATTTACCGGGCTTAATTTCACTACTTGGCGTTGCCTTATCTGGATGTATCTTTTTACTGCGTTGCTTTGCAAACTGCTTATCAACTAACGCCTCAACTGGTACGTCATAAAAATCAGGGTCGCCTAAGTATTCACTGCGATCAGCGTAGGCACGCTTCATAACTTCAGCCATCAAATGGATAGTTGCGGCGCTGTTATGACCCAGTTCACCAATTGGGTATTGCTCCAACATATTTAACATCTCTATGATATGAACTCCACCTGATGAAGGCGGCGGCATAGAGATGATTTCGTAGCCTCGATATGACCCTGTTAGCGGCTGACGCTCCAGCGCTTTATATGCTTTTAGATCGTCAAGTGTCATAATGCCACCAGCCGCCTCTACTGCCGCAACGATTTTCTTAGCCGTCTCGCCTTGGTAAAAACCCGCACTGCCCTTTTCTGCGATTAGCGTTAAAGAGTGAGCAAGATCAGTTTGTACCAACCATTCATTTGGTTTGTAACTACTGCCATCTTCTTTATAAAATATTGCCTTAGACGCGGGTACATCTAGCATTCGCTGCTTAATGTAATTATGAGATAGTGAGTTGGCTAGATCAGAGGTCACTTTAATGCCATCACGCGCCAGCTTTATCGCCGGTTGCATAACTTGGCTAAGGGTCATGGTACCATACTTTTTTAGTGCTAACTCCATCCCCATAACAGTACCTGGGACACCCACAGCAAGGCCATGTTGAAGGCTAAGTTTAGGGTCTACTTCACCGTTTTCATCAAGAAAAATACCTTTATGGGCGCTACTTGGCGCCATTTCGCGATAATCAATAGCGATGGTTTTATTTTCTTTTGCTAAATGCACTAACATAAAGCCACCACCACCAATGTTTCCAGCCCTTGGTAAAGTTACCGCCAGACTAAACCCAACCGCAACAGCTGCATCAACGGCATTACCACCTTGCTTAAGGATCTCTACACCTATCTGACTGGCAAGTGCTTCTTGACTCGACACCATACCATGCTCAGCCCAGATTGGTTGCGCCGTAGCTTTAGAGCTAAATATGGGTGACTCGTCAGCATGCGCCGTGTTTCCAAGCGCAGCACCTACGCACAAGGAGACAGAGCAAGACCACACCAGTGCTGTTAATTTTCGCATCTTCATTCCGTTTTCAATTATTCTCATGATGCAGTGTTGCATGAATAAAAAGACCAAACAATCTCAATGCGTTGGGCTACTGACAATGTAAATTCACCTATACCCTAGTTGTTAAATTTGTAGCTAGAGAAAGGCTTATCAGCAAGAGTTTAAGCTAAACAGCGTTAGAGAAACTAAAAAGGAAACACACCAAAAACATATTTGACAAAAAATTTACATTAGGTACATTCAATATTGCAGTTTATTTTTTATACGACTATGTCAGCTTTCACGATAAGGACAATAAGATGAAATTAACACTAGCAAAAAGAAATATAAAACAACTCAACCGCACAACAACTTTGGAAAAAGCCCAAACTCCAAATATCGCAGGTGGTTATATTACCGCGGGGTGTGACAGAGAAATAACCGATTTATGTAACAGCAAAGCATTTGGCTCTTGCTATAACTGTGGTTCACTTCGCTGTTAATACTCTTTTACAACTCAAAGGAGATAACTATGAAAATTAAGCTGAATAAAAGACCACTTAAAAACTTGAACAATACTCAAGCTATCGCACCGCAAGCAACTGCGCAAATTGGTGGCGGAGCTAACCGTTTGAGCGATTTAGACTGTGTACCGACTAATCGTCAGGATTGTCACACGGGTGCTGTATCTTGCTACGGTGGTCGCAATTGCGCTTTCACTAATCGCCAATATATGTGTGACTAACCTAAGTTTCGGATAATAAGTTAATTTACTTCTCATCCAAACCTCAGGTTATTTCGCTCGCGCTGGGGCTTACTTTAAAGGTCAACGCTGGTTAAAATGTTAGCCCCAACTCACGCAGCTGGCGCTCAGCTTGCGCTGCGTTAAAAAATTGAATGCCGTGTAAACCAACCTGCTTTGCACCTTCAACGTTCGCCAGGACATCATCGAGGAACACACAATCACCCGCAGCGAGTTGATAGCGCTCCAGTAGATGAGTAAAAATAGCTTTGCCAGGCTTCATGCAGCCAAGTTCAGCAGAAATAATTTCACCGTCAAAGTATTGCCAGAAAGTATGACGTGCTTTTAAGTGGCTTACAATTTCATGTACGTTGTCTGTTAGGGCATAAGCACTATAGCCAGCCGCTTTTAGGCGCTGCATCAATGAAAGCGTGCCATACAGCGGGATCAGTGATTCTTTGATATAAAAGAACAACTCCTCCGCTTGCTCTGAGGTTAATTTGCAGTGCTGTATAAAGGCTTGCTTCGTCTGTGCTTCGCTCAGCTCCCCTCGGTTAATCGCAAACCAAGTCTCACTATGGAACAACTGTTTAGATAACCCGACAACATCACATTCACTGCCAAAAGTAAGGCGTACAATCTCCTCAGGCGACCACCTAACAAAGACATTACCCACATCAAAAATTACGTGCTTAATACGACAAATAGCCATCCTTGAACCTCATTAATTATACCAATTTGACTTAATACTTGCTCAATTTGAAGGAGTAAATCTGACGCTAACAGCGTTAAAAATTTCTCATTTAGAACAACTAAATAGCAAAATTTTTGCCTAGTTATCGACAAGATTTTCTCGCCTCAAAATAGACCTCTTAATTAAGAAAGTTGGTATTACGTTAAATTTGGTATTATTATGCACAGTTTTTATGCTGATGCACGACCAATTCGTTTAACTGCGATGACGTAAAACAGTGCCATGTATTTATAGTACATTACTGATAAAACAGGTTAGGAATACTTTGATTTTAGGAGGCCAAGCTCACTTCAGTGCTTATCATGAGTAAGGCAATACAAACGCCATGCTGGAGTTTACATGTGGCATTTATGTCACTTAAAGGTTCACGTTGGATAAGTAAAAAGCTGCAGGTGTCCTGCCAACAAGCAGTATAAGCGCTAGTCGCTCACGCACGCTAAAATTAATTTAACATCGCAATCAATTGCCGACCCGCAGCAATCGTGTTGGTTTCACCATTATAAATATTATCGCACTGCTTGGCGTCAAATACTTCTTTTATCCACACAAACAAATCTTTATTGAACATCACTAACATTTCAATTGGAATATCGCTATCACTCAAGTGTTGCGTCAAACATACTGCAACCTCATCGATAATTAATGCTCCATCATTAAACTCAACACAAAAGTATAAACTGTTAGCCAGCTCCTTATACAGTTTGATGATCAGCTCAATACGTTGCTGCGAATAACCATTCGCCTGTATCAAACCAACTTCCGCGTCCACCTCATCCACAGCTTCGAGTAAACAAGCAACGTCATCTTCTTCAATTGGGCATTCTAGCCAAAAGCCTTCCGCTGACTCAGGGCCCTTTTGCTGCTTGCTAGAAAAAGCACCTAGATCATCTGGCCCCATGTCAAAAAACGCATCTTCAAATAGTTCCTCGGCCGCTTCAGAGCGCAGGTTACCATTGAGAAGCTTTTCATTTTTTTTAAGCTCAGTTAGTGTTTCATCGAATAACTCTATAGCATCTGGTGTTGATTTACCTTTGATGCGAAAGCGGCGAGCTTCTGGCCCTACAAATGCTTGATTGTGGGTCGCATTAAAGTAAAAACGCTTAAATACTGTGGTTGATTCTTGAATTTGCTCCGCGAGTCGTCGTAGGTTGGTTAGGTCTTTTTGCATTGATATGTAATGAGTCGCAACACCTTGTTCATTGCGCACCGCAGATATGTTCCACTCTACAGGATACATGCTGCCATCTTTACGATAATTAATAGAAGAACCATAGAAAAAGCCATCACGCTCTAATGCCGCACTGAGCTTGGCAATAACACGCTTATTACTCTTCGGGCCTTGCAAAATAGCAGGCGAGTTACCAACCAGCTCAGCTAATTCATACCCTGTGTGAGTACAAAACTTTTTATTTGCATAAACAATGCGATAGCCATTATTGCGATCAGCATCAGTGATAACCACCGCATGATGGGAGTGCATCAATACTTGTTTAAGTAATTCAATTGCGGACGTTTGCTTCAAAAGCTGACTAAAAAAGAGTGTCTCTTCGACATTTTCTTGCTGGATAGGCATAGTACACCCAAAGACCAAAGCCGATTAACCGAACCTCATTTAACATTAGCTCAAATCCACAACTGTGCTAATTTATTGACGCCCAACTTACAACATTAATTTGATACCAATTTGATTTAATACTTGCTCAATTTGAAGGAGTAAATCTGACGCTAACAGCAAGATAACGACCGACGACTAGGGCAAAGCCATTTATTTCTATTGCGTGGGTTCAGCAATCAAGCTAGTGTTGTACCGTGGTAAAAATATTGTCGATGTTCTAGGTATCTGGCCCATACTCTATCCATTTGTAACTGATAAAGCTCAGTAGCACGTGTTGATCCCAGTCCGTGAGCGACGAGAATTTCTGCTAACTGCATACTGCTATTCATAGCATGCAGCATTCCCTGCGACGATAGCGGGTCAAAGCTCATACCGGCATCACCTACTGCAAACCAACCGTCAGCGGCACAACGCTCCAATCGTGCAGAGTTAGCATTCACCATAGGATGCAACCTAGCACCTTGACGATTAACTAAATCAACCAAAGTACTAAACCCTTTCACCTGACGTGCTCTTGCCAAAAATCCATCTACATCAGCTATACCGCTGCGTTTTATGATTTCGGCAGGTGCTTGCCACGAAAAGACTCGTGTCTGCATGCCCGTATTTTGTGATAGATACGCGGCACTTGGTGCACTATACCACCAGCCGTGTGTTTCATCACTGATCACCGCAAGCTGTTTTGAGGTAGCCACTGGTGCCGTCAGCCAAAGCGCCATTTGCTTGTCGCTTAACACTAATTTGGCACCCAGCTGCCTAGCAATGTGGCAACTTCGTCCGGTTGCATCAATCAAAAGCTGGGTCGTCAATTCACTCTGACTTTTTTGACTGGTAACCTGTACCTGCCAGTCCATATCCGCTTTGGTTATCCCTGCTACTTTAGCCGAAGATAACAACGAAATACCACGGCGTGCCAACTCATCTCTGAGTTGCTGTTCAAAGTGTTGCCGATGAATATGCCAGCCAAGACCATCTGGATTTTTGACGTTATCCACTATCGTTGGATAGTCGCTGCCCCAAAAAGAAACCATGCCATGACTGGTTGTATGTTCAGGGCTTTGTAGCAAGTGCGATAAATGCAATTTTCTGAGCACCCTAGACGCAGCTGGAGGTAGGCACTCACCTACCTTTTCTTGTGCCTGTGCCTGCTTATCAATTACGATAACATGGTAATGTGGGTGCAGTGCTAATGCTAGTATGCACCCAGCAATACCTGCTCCCACAATAACAATGTCTGACTTCCTTTTCGTCATCTTCAACTAGCGCTTGCGACTACGACGGTGAGCTTTGTCAGTTTGTGATAGGTCAGGACGTACACCCTGTTTGCCATGCCCACTGGTCATCAACTTCTCTGTTTGCGGTGCAGACGTGTGCGGCGCGATCCCAACTTGCATGGTCGTTGGAAAACCTGTTACACCTGGCTCGCTTTTCGGCAATACGACTGTTAAGTCTGCAAAATTCGAGACCATGCTGTTTATCTGAGCCTGATACAATTCTTTTGGTTTTGTATCCGGCGGGATAGGTAAGTCATCTAACCAAAGCGCTCGGTCATTAAAAGCAGCCTGACGTACTTCTGGTGACAAACACTCATCAATCACGGTATGGTAGTTTTGCTCGGTTAATACATTATTTGGTACACGCGCTGGCCAAAAGGTCGGCAAATATGGGTCATATGCAGCATTGTAACCATCTCGACAGCTAGCTGTATCCGTTTGCCAAGGTATGGCCATCCACCGTGTTATCCCTCCTGCAACTTGTCCTGTTAATATCGGGCCGCTCGAATGTAATGCTATTGCAGGTGTCATTTCTACACCATAATTTGTGCCATGAGTCGGCGCGGTGTTTTGTGCATGGTTAAGGCGAAATGCTTCACTATACAATCCTGCTGTACGCATCGGCCATGTCATTTCACACCCTGGATGAAAAGCATCTGCGAGGCAAAACTCCATCGCGGCTTTGGTTAACATATCAGGCTGTTGCGCCACCGGAACATCATCAAGATACACGGGAGGCTGGTACTTGGGATCATAATCAGACTCAAAGTCGCCGTTCGACCACTGCTGTAGCATGTGCAACTGAATATCTGTCAACGTTACAAACTGTCTTGGAGAATCATCGGCATCAACACTCATTGCATCGCCATATAACCACGGCCACAGCTGTGGCGCGGAGGCTGCAAATTGTGGATCCCACACATTCTTTTTACCCTCAGGTGTTATTTTTTCAACTTTTTCGACTTGCCTGAAATTGTTAAATAAGTTGCGTCTCGCTTCTCTCCACGTGTCAGAGTTATCATTCAGTCGGCTTATCCATTCCTTTGACGTAAAATCAAATGGGCTATGCCAACCAAACCCAGCGGCAAAACCGGCATTAACCCACTGTAGGTTTGTCATACGTTGAAAAATTGGCAGAATATCTTTGCTGAAAGAGGGTTTTCCTGAAGGCGCAGGCAACATATCGGCATCAACAGCCACTTGACGCATTAAGTCCCACATCGTACGAGGTGACTTTTGCATCGGAGCATAATCCGGTGGCGCACAAATTACCCATGCAGGTTTTACTGTTAAACACTTGCCTTGATATTCAACAGATGCCATAACCGGGCCGTCTGAGGTATCGTCGTACCAACCTTCGTTATTACCAAAAGTAACCGCTTCGTGACCTTGTGGGTTTTCGGAAACACCATGACCACCGAGCATTATCAACCTGCCCTGTTCATCCGTGCGCATTTCACCAAGATATACTTTTTTACCCTGAAAGCGGCCTTCAAAACGACTACAGCCACAACCAGAACTAGTACCACTTATCTGACATTCACCGCCGTCGATCAGCAACGCGTTACGGTCTTCCACGTTTAAATTGCGCAGTAAACTAGGATCTGCTTCTGCTGCTTCAGGAATGTCTAATGCTAACTGAAATTCGTACCAAGAGGCTTTTTGATTTGCAAGGCGTGCACGCCAAGTGATTGATGTTTGCTCATCAGAGACTAACTCTTTGACGACATTTCCCTCTGCATCCAAACCATAAATACGAAAACGTGCCGCTTGACGTTTTAATGCACCGGTGCGGTCGCGATAATATTGAGTATCTCGCGGGATTAAAGTATCAACTTCAGGGCCAATGAAAAACTCATCAGGACTGTTTCCGACACGCATCACGCCAATAGGCGGATAGATAGCTGCCGACACAATGGGATTTTGATTGCAGTGGTGTGACATGTTGTAATCCTTTTTTGCAGTTGTTAAATCAAAAAGCATTACTGAGTGTAGAAGTAATTGATACCAGATACCATTACAGCGAATTACAGCTTATGTCATAAGAGGAAAGAGGCCAGAGCCTCAAAATAAGGATGGCCCACATGGAGAAAGGATTATATCTTGCACTTTACGTACATCGGACAATTGCTACCGATTTGCTAAAAAAACACTCAACACGGTATAACTACTTCGCCTGATATAAAAACACCCTATTCGGGACATAGGGAGAAAGGAGACATACCACCCAAGATTCAAACCACGTGGCATGCCTTTTTAATATTTATTTGTCTTCGTACTTGCTCAAATTGGTATAAGGGCTTCACAAGTCAAGTGACTGGCAAAACCTGAATGATTGATAACGTGTTTAACCTCACTAATAAACCAATCACCATCAAGGCTGTCATCAACTTCCTTAATGGTGATCACACCTCCAGCAACCAAAGCAGGATCACCAACAACGCTAAGCGCGACCACACGGTGCGCTCGGGCGAGCCTGCTGAGCATCGCATCCGCCGCCGCTTGCGCCTGTGCTTGTGTGTGGTACACGTAAGTCAGCGCTGTTTTTGGTGTGCCGCTGCCCGCACTCACTTGCTTTTTCTGTGCTAATACTTGGTCATAAAAGTAAGCATCAACCGACTTTATCAACTTATGGTGATTGGCATTGAGCTTCCAAGCGGTGAGCTGCTTTTTACCAATAGTTGCACTGGGTAGGGCTTTACCTGAGAGCGACTTCCCAGTACCTTTTGCCATAAAAATGAGCTTGTCGTCTGCAATTTTCATAATGGCATCAAACTGTACTGCCAGTTTACTCAGCAGCTGCATGTCACTCTCACTTTGCTCAATGTGAGGGATTTCTAGTCCTTGAAAAGTATCTCCAATCTTTGCTTGAAGACCATATTCTGCAGCTATCTCTTTAATGAGTTTATCCAGTAATACCGGTTCATCTTTACCATTTTCAGGCCAAGAGCGTACCTTAAGCGCCTTAAAATCTTTATCCCACAGCACTTTATTGCCGAAAAGGGTTAACGAGCGGTTTGGCCCGGTCAGCTCATAAGCTCCCACTTCAAAAATCCCTAACTTAGTCGATGGTGCACTTTGATCTTTCGTCCCCTCTTTATACCCCATCGCAATTTCTAACTTGTCGCTCGGGGACGGGAGCGCAATGGGAGCTTCAGCTAAGTTGTCAAAACGTACGTAGCAGGTATCACTTGCCAGCCCAGTTCGAGTCGTGACGCTTACTTCAACTAAGCGGTTTTTGAGTGTGCTTGCGACTTCATTTCCATTGGCTTTAATTGAATAGTGTGGCTGTAGGTTCATATTAGTCCCAGATATTAATCACTTTAGATGCCGCAGGTTTTGCAATCTCGGGTAAAAAAATACTGACCTGTTCAGGATAGAGCGGGCCAAGCTCAGCCAGTCCATGATTTGCTTCTAACACTTTTTCCACCATACCGCTGCTGCGCCCGTAGTGTTTAAAGCAGATTAAATCGAGACAATCTCCATCTCGAGTAATATAGGTCACACCTTTGTTCATGTTCACTCCTTAGGGCAAATTGCCGCTAATAGCGGCTAAGCTCCATCGTAAATTGTATTTCTCGCGGGATCCCATCGTTAAAAAACAGAGTACGAGTTTCCGCTATCCGCGTGATCACCCACTTACCCATAACTCGACCAACACTGGGACTAGACTTACCACTTTCCTCTACATATCCAAGGGTCATTGGCTCCCCTTTGGCCGCCTCGTCTCGCATCATGTCTAATTGCTTTAGGCCGTTGTCTACAATTTGTGGAAATATTACGCCTTCTATCGTGAGTCCTTGCTCGCCAACGCCGATGAACTGCATTGGAGGCGAATCTTTGTCAGTTTGCGAATCATGAGTTTCCCAACGATATGTAGACTCATATTGGAGCTTATCAAATGCCGCCGTGCTCACTGAAAATTTATACTTTCCTAGTTGCATCATATGCTTAGCATGGTTTACCTTGCTCATTTAGCCCTCTTTTTTGTTTATGCTACATGGTTGTAATAGCGCGCACTGAGCGCCTGCTCAGCTTGTTGTTGCTGTTGCTCTAAGATGCGTTTCACCTGTTGTGCGATTTCTTGCGCCTGCTGAGCTTCTTTTGCATTCACGGTGATGTTTGCATTCACAGTAACAGAGCCGCCATGTCTGGTTGGTTGTAAGGTACTGTTGGCCGCACTGTCACCGCTGGTGGGCTGCGTACTTAAGCTGTTTGGATCGAGTGTCGCCTCGGGAGCAACCGTTTTAGGCTTTTCATCTGTAAACCACCCTTTAATCGCAGATCCAACTAAGTTATTGGTAAGATACCCCGCCATAGGTGCTGCCATTTTCACATACGGGTTTTTACTTTTTGACATCGCCCCAGTTACGGCATCAGCTGAAAACATACCACCTAAGGTGCTACCAATTACGCCTGACTTTTGCTGTAGTGAAAGGGTGTCATTATTCATCGTCTCCCACACGGTATGTGCGTTAAGCGCTCTGCCTACCATGTCGCCGGCTTTACTCACCCCGTGCACTTTAGTGTTGGCGATTCCATGCTGGGACGCCAATGCCGCAGCGGTACCCGTTGCTAAGTTCAGCTCGTTAATAACATTGTTCTTAACAAAATCGAGCGCCTCGCTAGCGGCCGAACCGGCATTAGGTGTGGCTGGCTGAGCCACAGCTTGTGGGCGACTGTGCTCGCTACCAACCGATGTAGATGTCGTTTCGCCAGGTTGTGTCTCACTTGAAAATAAACTACCCAGTTTATCTCCAAGCCACCCACCGATTGACTCGCCACCCATTGCTCCAAGTGCACCTCCCACTAACCCGCCAATAGCAGTGCCAACCACTGGTACTACCGAGCCAAGCGCCGCACCAGCAGCCGCGCCAGCTAGTGCGCCACCAGCACCACCTGCAGCAGCACTCACTTGGGTGGTTTTTTCTTTTGCGCTAAGGGCAGGATCGGTGAGCGCCGTCATCGCATCAAATGCGCCTAAAGCCACACTCAAAGGAGCTGCCACGCGCCCTAGCAGTCGCTTAGAGCCTTTAAATACGCTGCCAAGTTTACCGCTTTTGACTGCTGAAAAACGCCCCAACTTTTGTACACTGGGATCATTTGCAGCTGCCATAGTTTTGATTTTTTTTGCTTTTCCTTTTGCTTTTTTTGGTTGCTCCGCGTCAGCATTTAGCTGTGCTGTTGCACTTGGTGCTTTGCCCCCGTCAAGCAAACGAAGAAAAGGCTTATTACCTTTACGCTTGCTTGCCTGCTGCGGTGGTTTAGCAGTGCTACCTGAAAGGTTGGTTTTGTTTTTGCGCTTTTTACCGCGTTTTTTGCGACCTTTTTTTGCTTTAGGCTGGTTATCTTTTATATCGGTTTCAAGTTCAGAGAACGACTCCGACAAGTCATCTGCCATTCCTTCAAAACCAAACTCACCAAATAAATCTGGTAGGCTTTTAGTTAATGAAGATAAATCTCCTTTGAGTACACCTTTTATATCAATATTGGAGAGCAAATCTGCGTGCTGCTCCAACACACTCGCGGCATCTTGCAAACCAAATGCGTTTAGTAACTGAGGCCCAGCACTCACTAAGGACTGAATATCGCCACCTAAAATCGCATCCACATCAAGCTTTTCTAATGCTGGTAATGCGTTTTCCAGTACACCTGCGGCGCCATCTAGCTCAAACGCTTTGAGCAATGATGGACCCGCAGCCATCAAACTCGACACATCGCCGCTGGCTATTTGCTTTAAGTTCAGCTGTTTTAAACCAGGTACTGCGGCTTGTAACTTATCTGCGGCATCTCCAAGCTCAAACGCCCGAAGAACTTCTGGTGCAGCATCAACCAAACTGCCAAGCTCACCACTCATTAACCCTTTGAAGTCGAGTTTTTCAGCGATTGGCAGTGCCGCACCAAGCGCTTGTGAGGCAACTTGCATATCAAATGCGTCTAGCAATGCGGGGCCATTTTGCAGTAATGATTGTACATCACCCTCTGCTATCGCCCCCAAGTCCAGCTGTTGCAGTGCAGGTAATGCCGCTGACAGCGTATCCGCAGCCCCTTCCATTCCAGCTGCATCCAGCAAATTAGGTAAAGTGGTAACAAGCGATCCCAACTCACCTTGAGCAAGCCCCGCTAAATCTAGCTGTGCCAAGGCTGGGATTTGTTGAGCTAATGTCTGGTTTAGCGCACCTAAATCAACCGCATCAAGTAAACTAGGTAATGCTTGTTGTAAACTTTGTAAGTCACCTTGTACGATACCCTTGAGATCAAGCTGCTCCATCGCCGGGGCAAACTGGGTCACTACATTTGCAGCCTCATCGAAACCAAACTGAGTTAATAGGGTTGGTGCCGCAGCTGTTAGTGAGCTAAGGTCGCCTTTAAGCACCTCAGTGAACTGTATATCACTCAAGGTCTTGCCGGTTTCAAGCAGCTGAGTTGGCAATGCGGAAACATCTAAATTTGTCATCAATGCCGGCAAAGCTTGACTTAATGACTCAACATCCACACAAAATTGCTGCTGTGGCTCGGCGGCTCCGTGGACTTGCTTTGAAGCTTGCTCTACTACATCCACAGCAGAGGCGACAGAAATACCATTAAAAATCGATGGCACCTGCTGCGCCAACGCCTCTAGCTCAACATCTACGGTTTGCGCCGCACGGCTAAAATCAAGCCCTGCCACTTTGTCAGACAAACCATCTATTGCATGCTTAAGTGAATCAGGCAGTGCCAGCATCACTTGGTCGACTTGCTCTACCAGTTTGGAGCTTTCGCCTGCGCTTGCGCCGGTTTGGCTTGTAGGTATTTGAAATTCAGGGAGGGAAAATGACGCTTCAGGATGCAACACCGCACTGGCATTTAGCTGGGTCATAATCGTGATTAACTGTTGAACTTGTTCACTGGTTGCTGTGGCTGAATTTGCATTTAGTTTGGCAACTATGCTGCCTAACTGTGCCACTTGGTTTGCAAGAGAAGTTACCTGTGGCAACTTATTTTTGACTTTGTTCGCCTCGCGCGAACGAGCCTGTTTACCTTTTTTTGTCATGGCGTTACCTGAGGAAAATAAAGAAAAGTGAAACGCTTTAGCTTAGGCTGCTGAGTAAGTAGCCTAAGCTAAAGCGTCTAAAAATATGGAAATACGCCCCTTAAAGGGTTAAGGGGCGATTGCGGTCATCGGTTTAGCCCGCTTCTGTCGCTTGTTTATGATCAAGCGCTGCTTCGAACCATTCAATGAGTTCATCTTCTGTCAGCGCGTTCAGCTCGGCCAAGCCCCAGCCGGTGTACTTGGCAAGGGCAATGACCATCGCTTTTAAGCGCTTTGGCGGGACACGAGAAAAGCTTGTAGCGTTTCTCGCAACTTAACAAAATCACTCCAATCAAGCTCTTCGATAATGTCAGGAGAAACTTCGCACAAGTGCGAGAAATAACGAATTTCGCTTTCAGACTCGCTAATATCCGCTTTATCCACCATTAACCGATCGCGTACTTTTGGTCGTCTCATTGTCAATTCTGCATATTCATGCCCATCGACCGTAATTGGGAATGCTAAGGTAATGATTTCTTTCATGGATTAAGCTCCGATTGCTGCGCGAAGTGCTGCCATTTGATCCTTACCGTTAACGGTACGAACGTCGTTGTATAGGTCAATTTCATAAATCACATCTTGACCGATTTGTAGTTTGTACTTCTGAATTGCATATTGCAGAGTTAGCTTGGCTTCTTCGCCATCTTTCCAGCTGCCCATATCCACTTCTTTGAAGAAGCCTTCAAGCGTTACCACTACAGGAACAGGCGCTTCGCCTTGCGCTTGGATTGCGCCACGAGCCGTTAATGGCGTTGTTGCACCGCTCCAATCGCCAAGTAGCTTCATCATGTCAGCGTTATATTCAAGTAGCGTAATAGTACCTTCTAGCTTTTCAAGTTGGCCTACATCTAACTCAACTGGCGCTTGGAAACCTGATGTCACTTCGCGAGTTTTTACCGTGACTTTTGGTAGCTGAATTTCATCAGCGATACCTAGATAGCCTTTACCGTCTACAAACAGCTTGAACTTTTTAAGAATTTTTGGAGAGATTGCCATTATACGATTTCCTCTAGGTAGTTGTTAGTTAGAATGCTCTTGAAGGTGATGTGCTCAGCTGGTGTTGGCGGCGTGAAATCAAAGCTAAAGTACACTTTACCTGCTTGAATATTTGCTGGAGTGTTTAGCTCTTCGTCAGCCCAAATTTGACCGCCCAAAATTGCACCTTGTGCTTTTAGGCTATCCAGGTAAGACTGCACACTTTGGGTAACATCTTCGATGTAAGTTTTGGTGATATTACGGTCAACCGCCCACATGTGCGCACGCAGTAGTGAGTCGTTGATCATATCTGCGGTACGTACCACTGATAGGAATGCCCATTTCGGGTCGTCAGAACAAGTACGGTTACCCCAAAGCTTAAAGCCGTTTTGACGAATAATGGTCGACACTTCTTTTTCGTTTAGCATATTCGCACGTGCGTTGGCATCGCCCAGCTGGAAGTCGATAGGACGTGCAGTTGCCACAATACCGTTCATATTGGTGTTACTTGGGCTCCACCAAAAACCTCGGTCGTTGTCCGATTTGGCAATCATGCCCGCAACACGAGCACTTGCCGGTTCAACTTCTGTTTTACCATCGCGGAATACTTTGACATGAGGGTCAACAACATAAACACGGCGCGAACCAAAATCTGCACGATATGCTTTTGCATCTTCATCATTGGTGTTTGGGCCATCTGCGATAATAACCGCACGAAGGCGCTCAGCCACATTTACAAGCTCTGTAACAACCGGGTTGCGATTACCTTCAGGGCGCTGATGTGCATAACCTGGCGCCACAAGAATACGTGGTGTTACGCCAAGTACTGACTCCGCACCTAAGAAAGCTTGCACACCCTCATAAGAACCGTCTGCTGCCACACCGCCAACCATGTTTGACATGATTGCCGCTTCATCAGCACCGTCAACACGCACTACAACCACGACTGCACCAGCTTGGTCAAAAATACCGTCCATTGCCGCAGGTAGTGTTCCTTCGTTACCAAGCGGTGCTGCTTCAGCACGTTTGCCAGCAACCAACACTGGAGTATTAAGCGGAAACTTATCAGGATCTGCACTTGGCGCTGTACCAATTACACCAATTACTGAGCTTTTTACTGTTTTGATTGGACGCGTGCCGGATTGCGCCTCAATGACTTCTACACCGTGTAGAAATTTTGACATAGTTATCTCCTTTAAAGACATGTCAGTTAGAGAATAAAAAAGGCCATACAAGCTGCCTTGTATGGCCCTAATAACTTCATATAAATTAGAGTTTGTTGACCTTATCCCTAACGGATAAGGTGGATAAAAAATAACTTAGATTTGGATACCCTCAATGGTGACAGGCTCCCCGTTGATTAAGTACAGTCCTTTAATTTCGATGGACAGTTTGCCCTCTCCTGCTGGATGTACCGCAACACCATCAAGTTGAAAACGTGGCTCCCACTTTTCAAGTGCTTCGGCTATGGTCATGGTAATGTCTCCCACCAAAGTGTGCGAAAAAGGTCTATCGACAAGTTCGTACAAACCGCAGCCGTAGTCGCGTCGCATCACACGACTACCAAGCGGTGTGGTGACGATATCCCTGATACTTTGTTTTAGATGCTCAACGCCACCGAGTGCTTTACCAGTTTTGGCGTTCATTCCTATCATGTTGAGTTACCCTCCTACGGTAAATGACGCCACACCAGCCGTTGCAAGCTTGCCGCCACAACTGGTGGCATCGCCTATTCTGGCGACGGCTTTACCCGCAATAGTAAAGCTGCCAGCACCAGCGCTGATAGTCGCACCTGCATGTTTTACTCGTGGGTCTGGTGCAAAAACATGGGTGCTAATTGGGTCGCCAACACGTAATATCGGTTTGCCCGCTGCGGTAAAACTCGACTGCGTCGCACTGGCCGTCCCCGGTACAAATTGCGCGTGAACATTCGTGATGTCGCCATCCACTGCGATGACTGGCATAACTCCTTACTCCTGCGCACTAATATTGGCGCCGTTAAGTTTTAACGTGGCGCTGGCTGCAACCTCGATATTGCCCGAGGTTGAGCGCATGCTAATGGTGCTTCCCTCAAGCGATAGCGCATTGGCTGCGGCCACATTAATATTGTTGTCTGCATTTACTACCGCGTTATTACCAACATTGGCGGTTAAGTTATTTGCAACTTGTATATTGGCGTCATTTCCAACAATAACAGTGGCATCTTTGCCACATTCAATATGTACATTGCGTGCTGAGTGCACCTTAATTTGCGCCACATCATTGCCGCTAGTATTGGGCACGTATAAGTGATAAATATGCTGCTCACGATCATATTCCACCATCGCACCATCTTTATATTTAGTACGACTAACCGCTTCTTTATCCGCTATTGCCCCATACGCTTCCCCGCCGTCCAGTACATGCTTTTGGTGATGATGAGGCGCAGCATTGGAATATAAACTACCAAGGATCACCCCCTGTGCAGTATCTCCGTATGGTGCTAGCACCACCACTTGCTCCCCAACCTCTGGCGCTTGCCATGTCATGTCTTGAGCAGCCTGTGCTGTTAACCAAGGTAGCTTAGCGGTGATCCAATCACCCATTTTGACTTTTGCAGTCGCCGTTTCATAATCGACCTCATGTACCGTACCTAAGCTAATTAATTTGTTGACTCGTTGCTGTAGATCAGACATTGCTAGGTCAGAAAAGTGTTGATTTACAATCATGTTGCCACCTCAGTTGCTGGTACTTTGGCGATCAAACGATGTTCACCACCGCGAGGACCAAGGTAAACCTCTGTGATTTCCACTCCCGGCTCTTCAGGATAGTGAACTTGATAATAAAATTGCCAAACCAACGTCGCCTTGGCGAGCATAGAACTGACTTGGTCACTGTAATCAATACTGACGTTTTCAAAAATACAATGTTGCCAAGGGGTGGGCGTTTCGTCCTTTATAATTGCAGCTTCAGCGGCACTGACCACATTATCTAATCGCGTGACAAGGGCGATAGGATCAGCCTCTTCTAACGCCAGTTCGAGCTGCAAGGTCAACACCCTTCTGTCGAGTGCATTTGGGCTCAGGTTTTTATTGGACGCAGGCCCATAGGTGACGCCTTTATCGGCGCCTTTTGCTTGCAATTCACTGGCTTGTCGTTCAGCGATTGGGATAAGGGTAAGCTGTGCACGCTCTGTTAAGTCAGGCTGCTGGCTTGCTTTTAGTAAATTTACTGTTGCAAGCTCAGACAAGCCATCACTCAGACACGTCAACACCTTAGCTATCAAGGTTTGTCGATGCATAGTTGTGCTCTCAAATTATAAATTGGCTAGATGAACAGCCGAAGATGGACGAAACGCCCGAAAGAAGGTTAATTAAATGGAGTGGTTATTGCCTCTCGGGCGAGCTTGCGTAGTTCTTTCACATCAGTAGGAATGGTCACTCCCGTTTCTAGCTCCCTTATCACATACCAATCCGTTTTTTTAAGGTACGCTCTTAATTCACAATCAATGTCGAATTGGCTGCGCTCTCCACCTAGCTCATCTTTTCTCATTACGATTTGTTCTAACATTATAGTTGCCTCTCAAATACTGGTTTTTCAAAATATCCCCATCGATTTGCTGGAACCTTACCTGCAACTACCGAAGGTAAAGCAATTAGGCAGCTAGCTCCTTTTTCTAGATAAATGTGAGGACCAAATGTGTAATTCACACCACCGCTACTAGGCATATTTGATTGTCGAGTTATTTCATGCCATTTGTCATCTGTTGGAACTAAGAAGTCATCGGACGGGTAAGTAAATCGAACCTTTCCTGATTCAGCTTTTATCCAACCACCAAAGGTCAATGGGTTGTTGTAAGGTAAAGCACCTTGATAAATGGAGTACGCATTTTCAAATGCTGGATAATCATCCACTTCTAATGCTTTTACACGTACGATTGCAAAATCAGGCTGATTATATTTTGGAGTACCACCTTGAATTTGATCATACATTGCTCTGATCTCCGGGTGTTTATCTTCTTTGATCTTCCCATGCTCTGAATAGGCTACAATTTCACATTCGTAATGATTACTATTCCTACAACTGTAACCATCTGGGATCCCCTTAGTTCCAGGAGTTAAAGAGCCATTAATTTTCAGCTCTTGATTCTTAGTGATGCGGAAGAAAGGTAGCTCAGCTCTAAATTGACTATCAATAAAACTATTTACCTGCGCTTTCATTCCATTTGTAGCTGCAGTGAGTTCAGCAGTAGAAGAGTCAATATGCTGATCTACCTCCTCAGCTTTATTCTCTAGCGTACTTTGAATAATCCCAACCTGATCTTCAACAGTTTGACACAGTGCATTGGCACGTGTGGCAACCTGACTCAGGCGCTCCGTCATGGTTAAATTGTCATTTGACATAGTGTTTCCTTATTGATGCTCAAGAGTGGTTAATCTGATTTCTTGATTGGTTTGGCGGTTCATCGTATCTAGTTGCACCCGAGTTACATTGGCGAGCTCACCGTTAAATACACCATGAATAGCTTCAACCCTATCGTCTAGTCGCGTCGTGTGTGTTGTATCTAAACGTGTAATTTCATTTGAGAGTAATTGCCTAAGCTCACTCAGCTCACAAGCTTGTTGCTGCAAACGTAGTTCCTGCTTAATTTGCCGGTGCATGGTATCGAGCTGGGTGAGCGTCATCTCAGCCAGCTCTTTGTCGACGATAAGGTTTAAGTTATCGACACCCAATTTAACTTCGATACTTTCACTGGGTAACTGAGCAAGGCTGAGTGTCAGCCACTGCAACACTTTAACGTCAGGTGTACGATAGCCTAAGGTGGTGTTGGCTTTTGAATAAACCCCAAGCAAAATAAGCTCCGGCTCACCACTTGCATCCACTTCACCGCTATCTAAATACACACCGATTTCTCTGATGGCATATTCAAGTGGTGCGTCAAACTTGCCTGCAATTTTAAGGCTTGTGCTTTCACCATCTTGATAATCGCTGTCGGCAATCGCAACGCGCTCTTTTAGGCTGCGCAGCTCGGTTTGATTTTGCGATGGCGTGTACGCCGCGTCACCAAATGCCATGTGACTAATTTGCCCTTTAAAACCACGCGCCTGGGCACTTAAGAGCGCATCCAGTCCAGCGTGGGTAAATTGAAGCGTTAGTGCTGACATTACGTCGCTCCTTGTAATTGATAATGTTGATAATGAAGTCGTTGCATAGCACTGCCCAGCGCGACTCCTTGCGTCATTTGATCAGGCTTTATTCCTTTTCCCTGGCAATCATGTTCATGCGCATTCAACTGTAAAGCGCCAGCCGCAACCGCTACTCTTGCCTTGCTTTCATCAGGTAAAATACCACCACCAGCAACCTGTAATGCTTGATAGCCATACTGATTACAATGACCACATGCCGCCAATCCCGCTACACCTTGAGCGGGCTTAACTCCCAAGCCCAATACGTTGGTATTGCTCAGTCCCAATGGCGTATTACCAAGTGCGGAAATTCCTATTTGCTCTTTAAGCGAAATCCCAAGCTGTAAATCAACATGGATAGCGCCGCGCTTGACTGCATTTACCACACGGCGAATGCGTTTAAGCATTTGGGGGGTCAACAGTCCCTGTTGTCGGTCGTCCAAATTTTGATTAATGAGCGCCCAGATCTGTACCGTTCCCGGGGTCTGGTGGGTTTCCCACCACTCTTTGATTTCAGTTTCAATGTTTAAACTGTCTAGCGCCTTTTGCAGCGCAAACGGTGTGCCTTTATACTGATGTACTGTAAATGCGTCAGCCACCACTTGGCGTTTCACCTGCAAAGACCAGCTTTCATCCCACTCATCCACAGAGTAGTTCCACGCCAAAAATGGCAATAAAGCCTCAGGGCAAAGTTCGGGTTGCCAAAGACTCGTTAAGAGCAGCCGTGTATCGTTCAGTACACAGGCATCACGCAATTGAGTTCGTGCTTCATCATCCTTTAGGGAGAGCCCACTTAATCCAATACTTGTGGCTAGGCGCTCAAGTGCATCTCTTGGGAAAAACACTTGAGAATAAATAATTGGCAGTAGCTTATTACTTGATAAGCGTTTAAGTGCGCTGCGTACATCAAGGCAACTGACCTCTCTCAGCGAGAGGTAACACGCAATTTCAACGAGTTCATCATCGCTGCGCTGATCAATTTTTAAGGCCGCTAATAACCCCGCTCGAATAGTTCGAGGCTTGGCTTGCAGCGCTGCTAACCACTGCTCAAGCGTTGACGCATTATTAGGTAAAAGCTTAGTCATCCTGCCCCCTCACCTTTACCCGCAAATCCATTTGATCACAATACGCCACCTCAATATTGAGAGGTATAATGTCTTCACTTGGCGACTCCAACCTGATGTTCTCGACACCGGACAAAAACAAAGCGTTGCTAATGCCCGCTCGCGTGATCTGTCGACCAAACTGTCGCCTTTCTGTTAAGTAAGCGTCGAGCGCGGCTGAGGCACTGTCTACAATCACCTCAGGCGACGGGCCAGGTAAAATTTCAAGTTCCGCTGCAATGTTAAACGACAATATCTGTGGCTGCTTGATTGTGACTCTATCGCCAAGCGGTCTCACTTTAGAGACTTCAGGCTGAGTTGACGATTCAGGAGTAAAGGCGTCGTGTAATTTACTTAGCAGCTCCGCGCTTAGCGTACCTTTCCCTATTCGACTCAAGGCGGTTAGTTCTATTTCACATGGCCTCGGACTATGAACTTGCACATCGCAAATCTCATTACTCACCGACAATGCATGAAAGCGATAAGAGGCCGCGCTCCCTGCGGTATTGAGTCCATCAAACGCTAATTGCGTTCTCGCTCTTAAACGCTCATCATCCTCATTCCCAAGCCTTGCAACATTAAACCTTGCAGCGATTGCATCTAAATCACTACCTGACGCACTGGCAAGTAAATTGGCATTCACCGCGTCGTTTAGCATGCTCTGCTGCTCTAGCTCACGATACGCCATAAGTTCAAGCAATTTAGTGAGTGGTTCACTCTCAAGTTCAAGCACAGGGTGTAATGCCTCATCTTCCGAGACTAACGCTTGCTTTAATGCTGTTAAGCGCTGCTCAAAGTCTAACTCCTTGATTACTTTTGGGACAGGCAACTGCGATAAGTCCAATTGCTCAAATGCCATGGTCAACTCCTTTTATAAAAAAACCCACCGCAATAACTTGCTTGTGGGCCTTGGAGGTTGGAAGCTTATTTGCTTGTTAACTTTCTCAAGCATAGGTGTATCTTACTGGTTTTTAGGAAGTAAAACAGGTCAATTATGACCGCTTTAGAAAATACGCAGCTTTTAGAGCACTGAGAAACGATACTCTTCTAGTTCAAACACCGGCTGTGGCAAATCAGCGTTAATCAACGCTTGATCCACTATCCAAATACCGTTTGTTTCAAATCTAAGCGGTATGGAAAAGTGACCATCTTTTACTTGTGCAGGCATTAATTGAATGCGGCCAGTGTCAATACGCTTAAATGGTACTTTAAATTTACAGTCGTCTATTGCCAATTGCCCTGTGGCTATTACATCGTTTGATTGTTGTGGAACGGTAAATTCATTGCTGTTGTTTGTGTAACCATCAAGTTGATTGGAGACATTTTCAATAACCACTTTTTTTAAGCGATTGGTTTCGCTTCTTTGCGTAATAAAGTCAGCGACATCGTAGTCACTGGCAAGAGACTTTTCACCAACATATTTAGCAAAAAAATACAGTTCTTCCTCCATTAACACCACCTCTTGCTCTTTAAATAACGTCAGTTCATCTGGCAATTGAGGGGCAATTAATCCTGAGTTAATTTTAAGTAGAATTCTCATTATTATGCCTGCTTAGGTATTCTAATATCATGAGCTGAGTAAATCACATCTGACGCCCAGTCTTCTAACTGTTTTCGGGTAAAAAACAGTGTATTGGTTTGATATATATATTTATAATAGAAAGGAATATCTCTACTACTCATAAACAAATCTTTAGATACTTGCACAATACTATGGAAAGCATTGATGGTGTGACTATGTTCTGTTTTAATTAGAGTTTTATTACTTGACCGATAAAAGTCACAATTCGCGTTAATACCAAAAAACAAGTTCCTGTTGTTTGTTTTGCTATTATAAGTATCAACACCATCAGCACCGCACAATATCAAACTCCCTCTAAAAAGCGAAATACCTGTGAGTGTCATAAACTGATCAACATTAGAAGATCCCCTAAATCTCAAGTTACCAATATAACCGTACTCTTCAACTTCTCCTGTTAATATCATACCATCGATAATAAAACATTTATGAACGCCCCTTGTGTCTTTACAAATAGAAAACAACTGCCCATCTTCAGATATATCAAAACGGACATGAATATAATCAAGCCACGGGCCTTTTGTGATCTCTACACTTTCTAAGTTGATAGAGAAAAAGCATTGCCCCTGGCTACAATAACCATATCCGAAAAGATGCGGCACTCCATTTATTATGTGAATAATATGAGCCCTGCTATCTCTTTGGAAAGAGAAAGTTGATCCCCCGTTATAAACATCATACCGTGAAACGGTCCATTTTATAGTTCCATCTGAGTTATAGTAATTAATTTTGTCATACGACGTTTCAATATAACCTTTCGCTTCGTCGTAGGGGTTAGGTTTTATCAACCCTCCCCCTAAAAATAAGCTAGGGGCAAAGTCTGGTCTGGTTCTCTCAGGCCATGGTAACAGTTGCGATTGACTACCTTGAAATACACCATCTTTAAACCCTCCCTGATTCAAATCTGAAGTATTACCCCAATCAGTTAACGCCATATCTGCCATCCTCCATCAATAAAAATAAATGTTCTTTCAATCCCTGATATTGTCATGTGATATTCAGTATCTGCATTTCCTTCATCGTCTGAAATCGTTTTAGACACAGGTGCCAATACCCGAGCCGGTAACTCTTGAGTCGCCCCGGCATGGGGACTTAACATGACGCTTAAGGTTGTACCATTTTGTGCTTCATCCGGTAATTGCAGTGTAGTTACCGCTTGAAATAAATGACGAGCACCACAAGCGGCAACACTTGGAGCGGCTACCTCAATAAACTTAGACATCAACACTGGTACGCCGCCCAGTGTTTCGCCATCACCGACATAAAGCTGCTTTGTATCTGTTGAAAACCCCGGTTCGCCGTTACCAAGTACAGTCTGTAATCGTGTTGCTTCTGGGCCTCTTCTAAATTGGATCCGTCGCCCCATTAAAATACCCCCCCGTCAATATCACCGCCTTCAACCGCAAGACCTAATGAATTAACCCAGTCTCGCACCCACGCGGTGGTGGCAATATTGGTGCTATTATCTGAGCGTGCTCGTGTGGGGGATTTTGGCGTACCGGTGAACATCGGCGAGGTAAACAGCTGCGATTTCGATAAATTATCAACTTGGCTTAGGCCAACATCTGCTTTGTTAACCGTTACAGCGCCTGTTTTACCATTTACAGACAATACATTATCTGTTGGTGTGCGTAGCAGCACCCAGTTTGCCAAGACATTTGCTGGTGTCGACTTAAGAATATAAGACTTGTTCTCGTCAGTACGAATTGCCAAGTCGCCGGGCTGCGCATGCAGCGCCAACATAGCAGATTGGCTAGCGACCTCAAATGGCTCACCGATGGCAAGACTCGGAAGCACATTTTCAGGAATTTTACCGGCACTGTCTAGCAACAGAACATGGTTGGCACCACTGCCTGCATCACGATGAATGGCACTGCCAAGAGTGGTAAAAATATCTACGCCGCCTGGGGTAGTGCCATCACCAATAAATAATTTTTTGCTGTCGGTCAACCATATTGGTTCACCATTACTCGGCGTAACATTGGTGCGGTTTGCTGCAGGCCCGCGCCTAAATTGAATTTTGTTCGACATTAAATACTGCCTCCGTCTAACGAGGGAACATTAGGGTATGAATCGGAAAACGCGCCACCATCAAGCGATAGCAAGCCAACAAATTTATTAATTTCACTATTTACATAGTTTTGTGTGGCATACACCATAGAGGGATCAACTTTTAAATTAACCATCTCTGACTGCACCACGTCAATTACCGCTTTTATGCCAAGCTCGGCACTGGCATTATCTTCAATATTTGGCTTATACGTTTCAGGGTATTTAACAATGGCAAATGCTTGGTCGTCTTCGGTGTAAAAAGCCGCTTCACGAACATAGAACCCCCCCTCTGTAGCAGGCACAATACCGATAACCTCAAGCATCGCGGGATTGTTATCTAACGTTTTGGAGCTATTGATCAGTCCTCTAAATCGCTCACTCGTGAGATGTTCTGAATCAGGTAAAATATTGCCATCGCCCACAGCAAATTTGACTAAGTTGATTTTAACGCCTGTGCCAATGGCATTGGCTATTTTAGCGCGACCCGCTGGTGTCAGCATGGTCCAGTATAGTGGTTGGGGCATAACTACTCCGAGGGTAAATATGGGTATAACTGCAAGACTGACTGGCTGCGACAAGACGTACTTGGGCATCGCTTACAATTTCGCTTGCATAATAAGGGTACACCGTGACAGAAGAACCAAATAGCGTGGCTGACGCTAGCTGAATTTTTGCTGTGGATAATAAACTGAGCGATAAATCAAACTGAATACTATGGCGCTTATTCGCGGAAATAGTTTGAAAGATCTGCTGATATAACGACTCATCAAGCCCTCTATCAGATACCGCAACATCTATCGCGATAGTTCCTGCTGGGCCTTTCGGTACTTGCTCAAACCATTCTGTGATACGGGTGTCATAGCCAAAAGGCGCTAATGCGTTAATAATGGCAAAACGCGTCCCAAGGTGTTTATGTTGCTCATAGCTTTGCGCAATGATCTGGCGTTTTATAGGCTCTGGCCACTGTTCATTCCACTGCGTAACACTTTGACTCCACGCCAACCAAGGTAGTAATTCAATTGGACAAGTATCTGGTTGCCATAATGCCTCGAGGCAGCTTGCCGCGTCATTCAGTACTTCAAAAATTGGGGATTGAGCGGCTTGTATTTGCTCAAGTAGCTCAGCACCGCGGTGCAAAAGTTGACTCTCACTCACACGTCACCTTCAAATATCACACCTGCGATGTCATTTTCACACCAAGGGATCTCATGACCTTCTACTGTGACATTCTCACTCGGTGCAGCGAGTACAACATCTTCCACACCACTACTATATAAAGTGGCAAACAGTGCTGATCGTTTTATCGCTTTGCCCATTACACCCGTTTGTGCAAAAAAATCTCTCAACTTGGCCAGTACTTGTGCCTTAACTTGTGCTTTGCCGGGTCCAGGGGCTAATTGCACTTGAGCGTGAAGAGTATAGGGCTTCACTGTCACTGGTTTAATTTCAACTCTGTCACCTATTGGCCGCACTTTTTGTAATGCAAGCACATCAGATACGGTATCAACTGTATCCGCTTTCAGTCCAAACGTTGCTTTAAGCTTGTTTAGCAATCCATCTGAAGGTAAGCCATTAGGCGATTCATGGCTTAAAATTGTCAGCACAACATGACAAGGCGAAGGACTCGCAACATGCACATCTTTGACACGACTGTCAGCAGAGAGTGCATGATAGCGATAGCTTTCTGCAGTTCCTGCGGTATTTAAACTATGAAAAGACTGTTGAATACGACTTCTAAATCTATCATCCGGCTCTTGTGGCAAACGACTTACCCCATACCGTACAGCGATATGGTCAAGGTCCGTGCTCGTCGCTGTTGCCAATAAATTACCTTTAACCGCATCGTTGATCCGCCCTTGCAATAACATGCTGTGATAGGCAAAAGTATTGAGCAATTGTGTAAGTGGCTCCGACTCAAGTTTGAGTACCGCGCTAATATCCGGGTTTTGCTCACTGAGCGTACTTTTAAGCTGCTCCACCAGATGTTCATATTCTAGATTGTCTAGCAACTGTGGCAGAGGAAGCGCAGATAAATCAATCAACTTAGATGATGCCATAACATCCTCTTGTGAAATATAAAAATAAAAAAAACCCACAGCAAACACTTGCTTGTGGGCCTTGGAGATTGGAAGCCTGTGCTTGTTAACTTTCTCAAGCATAGGTGTATCTTACTGATTTTTAGGAAGTAAAACAGGTCAATCCTGACCTGCTTAGTATTTAAAACTCAATCACATACGCTAGTAACTCCGCTTTAGTGGTCAAGCGCTGTACCTCAGACTCTAGCTCATCGCTTTTTACTCGCAGTGCTTCTCGCTGCGCCAAAATGGTTTTTAAATTGTCGCGTTGCTGAGTCGCCTCAGCGTCATTACCACTTAGCGTCGCTTGAAGCTCACGCTCCTTAGCCCGCTCCACTCGCCATTGCTGCCCTTGCAATTGTTGATAGGCAAGCTGCTTGACTCGTGCAATTACTTGTTGCTTTAACTGCGCTACCCCGTCGTCATTATCCGTCTGTGCCTTAGCCTTATCCAAAAAGTCCGCTGCCGAGTCTGTATCCCATGGCTTACCTGTTTCTGGGTGCACCTGCCAAAAGTTACCGTTAATACACATGCCCTGTTGTTTATCATAATATGTTTTCATTTTCACTCCTTAAATTGCACGGCATGTTCTGGCGAAACCATACACAAGGTTATTCGTTGAGTTATAAGCTAATACTTCATCTATAATCCCAATCTGCGAATATGGGTTCATCACTTGTATTGCCGTAGCTACAATACCACCATAGCGCCCTAATCTATCTGTCGTAACCCTATAGTGATAAGTGCCTAGTACCTCACCATTTACAGATTCAAGCGCTACCACTACCTCTCCCTCTGAGTTAACCGTCCCGTTAGCATCAGGGTTTCTGGCAGGATCACCATGACTGGTAAAATGATAGTTTATCGGTGCTAGCTTCCGCTCTGCTGTAAATACATAGTGGGCGCTATAGCTATTGCCAGCCATTTTTGTTTCACCTGTAAATACGCCAAAAAATCCATAATAATCTAGCGCATAGCTCGAGATACTGTGCTCATTAATTTCATACTTAATTCTGCCTTTTGGCCATGCTAATGTATTGGCGATAAAAGCCAATGTGGTAAAGTCACCGCTGTCGACATAAGCCTGGTATTCATCACTATTCGCTATGGCAATATTGGTTACATGATTGCCATCACGGTATTTTTCTACCACCAAGTTTGTGCCAGCATCAATGACGACTAAACAATGTTTTTGGTTGTTATACAACACGGCCACGTCGTGGTGTTGATGGCTTGTGCGGGTAGCGATGCCAAATTGGTCTACCGCGTTTAAGTCTTTTTTAGGTAACGTCCTTGATGTGAACCCCTGCTCAGACACAAAAATCCCACCATACTCGGTTACGTTAGTCGATTGAGATTTTTGCGTACTAAACACCACTTGATACTCGATATCATTCGGCTGGTCTTTTAATCCTAAAGGCACCAATGCGCTCGCGCCATATTGATACACTTTTGTTGTTGGGTTTTGCTCAAATGCGTTGTTATATACAAAACTGGTTTTGATTCTGTTAACGCCACTGCCAGTTTCTGTTACCTCAACATGCTCTAATCGACAGGCGTCATTAGCACTATTCGCCGTGTAACTTGGTCGCGTTAGATACGACTTACCACTGCTATCGTATATCGCTAACACGGCTGTGGCGCGGCGGTTATTGGTTGACGTACTCGGCGTATCTATTAATTTGTTTGCAAACAACGTTTTTGGCGCTGCGGCATTGGCTTGGTTAACCGCAGTGCTAATTTGTTGTGCCAGCGGCGCTATTTGATCCAATAAAGCGAGCTTTGCTGCCCTTGTTACCAACTCCGCAGTTGCACCGCCTAGCTCTGCTTTTGCGGTGTCGATATTGTGCAGTGCTGAGGTTGCCACTTGTTGTAAAAGTTGAGTTGACTCATCTAAGTGCTCCTGTGCAACCGCAACGACGGCTTGTTCTAGCTTGGCGTTATCGGCAAGGCGGGTTATTGCATTGCTGACTAAGGTTTGCTCTTCTGCGCTTAGGGGGGTTGTGCCATTCATATCTGCGACAAGTTTGTCGACCATTACTTGAACGGCTTGTTGAATTGTTGCCATGATTTCCTCTTAAAGTCCTTTAAATTGGTAGTACAGATTCACCCAATACTTGATTAAGTCTAAGCCTGTTAAAGCGTTTATTGAGGTCGTGCTGCGCTTGTGCACTGGCAAGTTGTTGTTGGTGAATATCACCGTCAATCGCATGCAGGGCGTTAATCAAACGCTGGACATCTTGCTCAAGTAAGTTTTCTGGGTGAGGGAGTGGATAGTGCTGATAAGGCGTAAATTGATTAATGTCCAATGCGCCTCCTACAAGGTAAATGCACGTAAATTACGCACCCTTGGGCGCTGTGAAGGCGTGCCTTTTAAAACCAGTTTGACTCTTGTTGTGGCGGTATCAACGCCGCTAAAGCGATACGTAAACTGCTGCCAGCCGTCGGTTAATACACTGCTACTATCAAGCTCAAGCGCTAACCACTGCGCTTCTTTTTGCAGTAGTACCTGCACTTCAGAGTGGCTTTGAATATTGGCTTCAAACGTCACCATTACATCGCCACCGAGTCGGCACGGTAATTCACGCGAGATATAGTCACCAGCGTCAGCAACCTGCCCATGTACACATTGGGTTCCTGCAAATAGCAGCGGGGTTAGCGTTTGCGTACCAGTCAGTAAAGCACTGACTTTCACTTTACCAGTGATAGTCTCGCCCAGTGAGCTCGGTTGCCACTCTTGTACATTGAGCACTTTTTCTTTATTACCAGATGGATAGGTAAGCTCAAAAGCAACTTGAGTTTCAGCACTTGGGCGCTGCACGACTGCAAGCAGCATTAAATCGGTTACTTGTTCAACGTCCACAGAGCCTAACTCCACACGTAGGCTTGGCGCAGTAAACTTAGCGGCTTTTAACCTAAAGGTGAGATCTTTATCTTGGTGTGGCGTCCACGTACTTGCGTTACTTGAAGACAACAGCACCCCAACCTGATAAGGCTGTGACGTAACCCAGTTATGCCCTTGGTCAAGCTTGCCCAGCTCAGCAATCGCCACACTATGCTCAGCACCATCGGTGAGCACAACCAAAGCATATTCTTGATCTGCATTTAAAAAAGTTGGCGTAAAAGTAAATGGCGTTGGCTGATCATTTAGCTTTATCTCATCGCTATTTATCTTGCTACTGGCCAGCACAGTTTGGGTAGGAATACCTTGTACTACTTCACGAATTTGCACTTCAACGGCTTCTGGCCCTTTGGCGGTAAACCACAGTTCAACCCCCGCAATAAAGCGTGACTGCTCCAAAATAAAGGTTTGTGCAAGTGGGTCAAAGCGCTGAGTAATAATGTTGTTGACGCGGCGTAGCGTTTCGACTTCTATGATGCCGCTACCGGTATAGCTGGCGCTGCCTGCGGAGCCTTGCTTACCAATAAAGCGCACCAACTTAGTACCTGCGGGCACGTTATTTGGTACTTTAAATCGACCAGTTAACTCACCGCGCGTATTTGCTTGGATCATGCTTGTACCTCTGAAATAATTTCAATCCCATCAAACAGTAAAGAGTCAAGTTGCTCACCAGAGTCAAACCCTGAGATAGCAAAATCAACCCAACGAGAACGCAAAAACTCAGCTTGTTGACGTCTCACTCCCACTCGCTCGGTTGTGGTATGTTCAACAACACGGCGTACGCGCCCCCCACCTTGAGTTAAGCGGCGTGTAATAGGGCTTGTCCATTGCGTTTGAGTTTGTGTCCAGTGGTCAACACTGGGGGTTAAGGTGACGTCCGCAGGAATAGGCTCAAATGCCATATACGGGTTGATTTTCATCTCCCCTGTACGGCTTTCTTGTACCAACACATCTTCAAGTTCAAATGGTAACGACAGGGTCTGTGTTTGCGCCAGCTGGGTGACATCAGCGCTCATCGGTAACATCAATTCACCATCCACTATAGAGCCACTTTGGCTTAGCCCCACATCACGCATGTCATCATCTAAAAACGGATCAACAAACACCCCATATTTGCTGGCTGGTGTTTGTGCCGTAGTGTCGTTACGAAGCCGCTCAATAGCCAATAACTGATACAAATCGGATATTTGCTGCTGCATCAGTGCCAAATCGGTCATTTGTACGGCTTCAATTGCAATATTTTGAATTTGCGGTGGTGCACTACCCCAGTGCTGATGCACTTGTGCTAGACCCAAATGCTGATGAGGCACCAAAGGCGCTTGCGGGTTAATTCTATCAGGTGCGCCTTTGATCCGCTCAACGCTGCCACTTGGCGTTAGCACCAATAAATCAATCCGTGGCATATACCAATGGTAATCCACCACGATCAGCCCATTTTCCAGCACTTCTTCTGCATCATTTAAATGCTGTTCAAGCCAAAATCCAGTTTCATCTGCACTGACCTCCACTGCACGGCGGTATGTGTAAATCACATCGTACGTTGTGCCTGATGCGGGTTTATCTCCGCCTTCACGCCAGCTAATGTGATTACGGACGAAAATAAAGTCGATACCTTGGCGGTATTCCACACCGTTTTGTGAAATCGCCATAATCTCAATCACCGAGTCGTCATCAAATGGGTCGGTGTTTTGTCCGGTCTGTGCATGTCCTCGGGTAAGTTCAGTGCGCTTTTTCACCTCAGCGGTCACTTGATCAATACGCTGAACCGGCGCAAAGTCCAGATCGATACGCATTTTCCCTTGGTCATTAGCAATAAATCGGCTCGGTTCATTGATCACCTCACGCACATCCGGATCATTGGCCAGTGCAACTGGTAATGCGGTATTAAATGCGATTTCATAGCCATTAATATGGGCTTTACCTTCTTGCACATTAAAATGCTGGTGGGTTGCACTTGTCTGGCGATAACTGACATTTAAACCGCTGACTACATAACTGCCACCGTTCGACTCGCGGTCGTAACGGGCAAGGGCACTGGTGATGGAGTCAAGCTGTGGTGGCGGCTGCTTAACAATTAGCGTGCCGTGATCTATCTGATAAACAGGGAAAAAGTCACTGTCAGGGTAGTCAAGGCTATCGCTTAGTCCCCACACTCCCGATATTTTTAACCGCGCTGCACCGGCCTCATCAAAGTTGTGGGCGCCAATGGCAGGATCTCTAAGCGCGGGGTCGTGAAGCTCAGTAACAACAGACTTTGCCAGCCACACCCCGACAACTTCTAATTTATCGAGCCTAATGGCAAGCTGCGCCGTTGGCACATCATGTACCGCACCTTGTAAATACACCGACGATGCCCCTATGGTCGCACGCTGCTGGGTGTTATCGACGACAACATCACCGCCTTTTACTACATCGCCATCTTTCATCAAGACATCAGCAATGCCTTTTACATGGTGCTGAGACTGTAGTTGTAAATCGTTTAGCTCACGGCTTTGTAAGCCTTTGCTTGCCCGAAACAACAGCTGACTATATTGTTTGGCGGGATCAAATTGTTGGTAATAATCTTTTATCATTGCCTTCTTCTTAAAAACTGATCACAAACTCAAAGGTCTCGCGTACCCCTTGGTCGCGAAATAACGCCGTGCGATGCTCTAATAAAATGAGCTCGCCGGGCTGCGCCACTTCGTCGGGTGCGAGATAATACTTGCCTGCGGGCACGTTGGCTTTTGCTGTTGTGCCCAGCATTAAGCCCAGCTCGCGAATATGCTCACCTAAGCCATCTTCAAAGTCATAGGTAAACTGGCAATACAGATGCTGGCTGGGCGTGTCGGTCAAGCTAAACTTGCCGCTCGGCACTTGGATCTCCCCTTGCTCATCAGGTTCACAAAAGCGAATTTGCTTTGCCTTGCGATAACCAATAAGACTGGTGAGTTGAGTGGTATTGGTTGGGGTTGGCGACAAGGTGTCGTCCCAGCTTGGGTCGCCTTTACCCCATGCCAAATGAATAGCTTGCTGACTCAAAAGTCGCGCAAGCGCCTTGCGGCCTTGTTGTGTTAAAGTGGCCAAGGAATACTCCTTATAATTTAATTGTTTTATCTTCGGTAAATAATAGAAACTTTAAAGCTTCCAGCCGCTTGGAGAATTGCATTTGTTGCTGAAGTCACTTGGCTATGTTTCAAGCTGACTTTACACGGCATTCCTCCAGCGACATCATGTACACCCCAGCGCTGTTGCCATTTACCCTGCCACGAGCGTGTTGACCACACCCGATGCGATGATAAAAGCCGCACTCTTGCTGTGCTTACAGGCAGGCGTGACGGGTCTTTGTCGCTAAGCTTATATGCACTCAAACGCTTGGCGCTAAAGTAGTGGTTGCGCTGGCTATGGGTGCGGCTCAACTGTGTTGCAGCGTTGAGCTGTCCGGGTGCGACACCGTGCTGATGACGCCGACCAAAACTGGCTTTACACAAGACCTGCTCACCATCATAAAATGCCACTCCAGAGACATCCGACAACAGTTGGCCAAATGCGCCCGTGGATAATCGCAGCTCTCGCACATCATAATCATGATAGACTCGCGAGAGCTTGGCTCTGACGGGCGCAGATAACCCAAGCAACTGATGAATATCTTTAAAGGCTTTGTCACCGGGGATTTTTCCGGCGTTGAGTTGATAGCGATAAAAGTGACGACCGGGAGGCGTGAGCTCTAACTCAGCATCTTCAAAATTAAGCCAGTTCAGCGCCATGTCTAGGCTTTTAGGAGTGCCACGTAGGCGCTGCCATACCAAACCTTGCTTGAGGGTTTCTCGTAGGTCTTGGGAGTATGGCAAAATAGCTTCTAAGCCATATTCCCATACGAGCCACATTAACAAATTAATGTGTGGCTCTGCCTTAAACCCAGAAAGAGCTGAAATACCCGGGTCAATGTCGTCGCTCACCGTCACACTTTGCTGTAAACGTTGCTGTAGCTCGGTGTGATTAGGGGGTAATAAGGTCATATTACCCCCGCTTTAGCACAAGCGAGATAGCACTTGGGATCACATATTGGTGTGCGGCCACATCAATTAACTGTGTGGGTGTTAATAGCTCGATATGTCTCACCCCTGTGCCATGAAGCTGAGCATGTAGCCAGCTTGGCGTTAAGTCCCAACCAAGCGTCGTGGCTTGCAGCCATTTGTCTTGTAGCGTGTGCTTTAACTTATCGACAATCAGCTCCGAGGCATGGGTGTTTAGGTATAGCTCTGCGTTCACCTCAACCAACACCGGCTCTGCCAAGTTGACCTCTAAGGTATCGGTTAACATTTTTACTGAGTCATCAAACAAGCGGTTTTTAACTTGCGTTAACACCTGCTCGGCGTCAGCGTCCAACTTTGCTAATACCGTGACAACCACCAACCCATTCCCTGGGCTTTGTACCGATACGTCCTTGATTAACCCCGGTGCTGCTTCGATGGCTTGATGACGATAATGTGCTGCGCTGCCTGCGGTACTTGACGCGATGGTGCTATTACGAATACGCATTCTAAGTGTTTCGTCTTGCTCATTAGGCAACCGCGATACCCCATAAAATGCCCCAAGATGCTCAAGATCTGCCCCTTTGCTGGTGGCCAGTAAATTTGCCGCTGCGGCCTCATTAACACGCTGTCTTAGCAATAACTCACGATAGCTTTCCACTTGCAAACATATTGCCAGCGGCGAGCTTTCTAGTGTTAACGCATCGCTATACTCAGGTGCAAGCTCAATAAAGCGCTGTTTACGCGCTTGAAATAGGCTTTCAAAGTCAAGTGGTTCGAGGATGTTAGGCGCAGGCAAAGTCGTAAGATCAATAGTTTGATTTGCCATAAAAAGCCTTATTCTGAAGAAGTGAGTATGGTGGTTACGCCCGTCGCGCGCGCTGCTATCTCTTGATACACACGCTCAATGTTTTTACCTTGATAGGGAAATTGAATTTCACGGTTTAGTACTTTATTCGCCAATGTGCCAAAACGCGTTTGACCTTGTGATGCCACCGCGCGCATCTCTGCCAATGTGGTTGCTTTACTCAAGCCATCAATCAATGTAATAAGCTCAACCAATAAAAGGTGGCTGGTGTCTGATGTAGTACCAACAATAGAGTCTGCGTCTGCGACTTCTCTGGCAATTTGCCCCCGTTTTACTTGCTTGTCTAAATATGCGAGCGTCGCTAAATGGTCTTGTTGTGAAGGAATTTGCTCTTGCATCATTACACCTTAATTTTTGGATAGTTAATTACACGGTCTACGGCAAATGTTGCATTACCGCCAAACTCAACGATGTTTTGTGGTGGATTTGAAGTATTAGCAGCATGAAAGGTATGGTTAACAAACCTGACAAACAATCGAGAATATGGGTGGTGGTGCTCAAGTTTTAACACCGGAATAGTGCCCGTTGATGAACCATTCCACCAGCCACCAAAGCTGGTTAAATCAAGCGTTGACGCATTTAGTTGCTCATTAATTTGTGCACTTGTTGCCGATGAGTTTGCAAACACAAACTGCAAATAAGTAATGCTCCAGTCACGTTCATATTGTGGTGTTTCACTGTGCCCCGGCGCGTATGAGTACCCATGAGCGAGATGAATTTTAGTAAGTGCACCGACGGTTGGATAAATATGGTAACCACTGCTCGTCGTTGGCACTAACATCCACTCAGAGCGCGATTCATCTTCTGGATCCGGTGTTATTTCTAGTGAAGCCTTTGAATGAGCGATTTGATCGTAATAACTGATGTTTATATCCGAATGGCTATCTGCAAAATTAAGGATCGCCTGATCGGTTTTGGACTCTACGCGAGCAATCGCTTCATTAACATCTTGCTGCGCGTCACTCAGCGCATGGTTAATCTCCCCCATTTTACCCACCACGGTTTGGGTCAGGGCATTATTTGAGTCTATTAGTTTGCCGTTTTCGGCTTGCAGTGCGCCGATGCGCTGCTCTAATGTCATTGGCTGATAGTCGGCCATTTTACACTCCTAGCTGTAGTAATCTGTCGTTAAATTGAATTTGCCTGTGGTTGGCTTGAATATGTGCATTAATTTGCTGGGTTTGTGCCATGAGCATGTCGAGAAATTCTGCTGCATAAAAAAGCCTTAAGTCGCCGGTCGTGTTAATCGTGACTGCCTCTGCTGGCACGGCGCTGAGCAGTAAATCAAACCCTTGAATAATTTGTGCGATAGGGGTTTGATAAAATAGTACGTTTTGGGGGTGAGACCACACTGCGAACAGGGTGCCATCGGCAAGGTAAAATCCAACCTCTCGCACCGCATACTCTTCATCGTCCTGAAAATGACCGGTAAGATGAAATTGACCATCTCCCACAACCTGCCCACCAGCAATCACAACGCGGTTTTTTTCTTGTTGCAACTGAGTTTGGCTGCGTGAAGGTGTATAGCCAGCCGTCCCCACCGCAATGGCACTTATATCAATGGTAAAGCCATTGGCCTTGGCATTAACGGCCGCATTTAATCCCGCCTGCGTGATAAGCGGCGTAAAGTGTTCCATAAATCATTCCTTAAAGATTAGGGTTTGCTTATCTTTCAAGTTTGCTTTTGTTCATCTGAGTAAGCTTGGTTTATTGTTGCTAAACTTTTGCTTAGATCACTTGGCGGCAGGTCGAATGCCGCGACCAAAACACACTCAGGAAAACAAAACTCAAGTAGCAAAGGCCTTAGTAACAATAAAATTGTTGGCGCTGCATTTGGATGGCAAAAGGTGCTGTTTGGATAAAAATACTCGACACGGAGGTAAGATCTGAACTTACCTTACCTGATACTTTGGCCATACTGTGTGAAGCCGCTGTCGTGGCCACCACAAGCGAAGTCATATTCTCAACATTATCAGCATGTTGGGGCATCCAGCTACGTTGTAGGCTTAGCAATTGACTTGCCGAAGTAACGAGCAAGCTGGCACTTTGCTGTACCCCGACGCTCAGGCTGATTTGGCTGCGACATGGTTTGGTCATCACCACCGCTTGCCATAGCTGCGCCTGTAGTTTTGGCGTGAGCAGCGTATTGCCTGCTGGGTCTAAGTTTTGCGCTGCCAATGCGATTATCTGCGCCGAATGCGGCGCAAAGTCACTGGGATTGTCTTGTTGCCACCACTCTTTTAGCTCAACTTTTGCCGCTAACGTGGAAAGCGCGCTTTTGATTGCACTGACTGTCCCTTTGATACGGTGATCTGGCACGCTATTGGCGATGATTTTACGTTTGACCTCAGCAGGCCAAGTATTGTCCCAAAAATCCACACTGAGCGCATCGGCAAGCCAAGGTAAAAAGTGCTCAGGACACCGCCAAGGATCCCATAAACTACCGAGCGGTATTGGGGTTTTGGAGACTTTGCGTAACGCTTTTGCCAGCCCGTCCTCAAGTGGTGTACTCGTATGTGGTAGTAAGGTATTAAATATCTCGTCCTGCAATTTCTACCTCCACTTTCGTACAATAGGCTGCCTGCCAAGGCGCATTGATAATATCTTCGGTTGGCGAGACCAGCTCAACACGTTGCACGCCCGTTTGATGTAATGCGCCATACAGTCCAGACATACGAATATCGTGATTGAGCTTATGATGCGCCTGCAACCACTGCTTCACGCTCCGCTCGACCAACGTTTTGACTTTTTGCTCATCAGGGCCGGGATATAAATACAGTTTGGCATGAAGCGTAAATTCCTTTACCTCAGCTGCGAGTATCCTTGGTCTATCGGTCAATGGCCTAATTTCTTCTTGGAATAAATAGTCTGTTATCGCTGTTATTTCGTCTTGGCTGGGTATGCCATTACCGCTATCTGTGAGCACCGTTATCGCCACATCCCCTGGCGCTGCATCTTGAAGTCGAGCGGCATGGGTACAGTGCAGCAATTTCGTTTGCGCTGGAACGAGCTCTGATAATGGCGGTTCGACTTGCAGCAGCGCAAATTCGGGGGACTCCACAAAAACATCTTTTACTTGAGGCAGTGCTTTAAACGCATGAAAACAATATGCGCCAATTGGCCCTGCGGTGCTAAATCCTTCAAGTGCCAATCGGATCCGCTCACGAAAACGAGCATCACTTTCATCGACTTCGCGAGTGACTAAAAAGCGATTGCCTAGATAATCAAGTTCACTGCTCGTTGCTTTTGCTAACAACACTTGCTGCGCGCCCTCATTAATTTGGTGACGTAAGAGCAGCTCTCGATAAGCAAACACCTCCATCAACTTCGCTAATGGGTCGCTTGGCAAGGGCTCGCCAAGATCAGGGCAAGCCGCCGCTAGTGCTTGCTTGAGTTCATTGTATAAAGTGTCAAATTGGACCGGCGCAAGTAAATCAGATGCCGGTAGTTGGCCAAGATCAACGGCACTAAAATTGATTAAAGACATAAGGAACCTATTTATAGTAAGGCTCTCTAATTGAGCCTTACTATTTGAGACTTTAAAGAGTTGGTAATGTTGACTTGATTGCAGCTCGCTTACTCATCCAAGCTTGCTTAGCTACTGTGGCTTTTTCTGATTCTTCGCCGTATTCAGTAACTGCAGCCATATAGTCAAAGAATAAGAAATCGGTGTTGACGCTGTAATGTTTGCGTCTTAACTCGCTGATTTCTTTAGGACTGTATTCAATTTCACATAAAGCTAAATCAACTTCAGCTTCTTTTGCAAGGTGTGCTGCGTGTGCATCATCAACAATACCACCAGCTATCGCTTTACCTTTTTTTTTTAATTTTAAAATCGCCATGTTTATGCTCCTTCATTTAAAGTTGGACCTACGTGAGTGTATGGATGGCCGACACTATCAGCCCAGATCATATTGTCACCATGATCGCCCGTACCAACATAAGGCAACGCAATGGCCACTTTCATGCTACCAAGCCCTTTGAAGAGTGGCTGATGATACCCACCCCAGCCAGTTCTTCTACTCGATTTATATTGCCAACCTTTACCTACATCTGAGCTTTCAACAGAAATTAAAGCTGAGCGATTTTGGGATGGGTAAAATCGTAATGTACCTGTTTGTTCTAACACATTGACCCAGCAACTTGCTTGCGTTAAAAATTCCCCTTTACTCCAACCAATATATCTTTCACCCCCTTGATTCAACAAAAATAGATTACCTTCAGAGGGGTTATCATCCCGCCCTTTATTCAAAACGACATCCATTAGAAGAACTTTATATTGGCTTCCAGAGTAGCTCTCATGATGGGGATATTTCGCTCCCAAGCCCCGCCTTAACAAATCTTCATTTGGTGTTAGCCCAAATTCTGAAAGTTGACTCAGCGATAGCTTAGTGATTGTTCCCGATCCTTCAGTTCCCCGATAGAAGAAACTTGTCCATGGTTTCGCATGCGCAGTCAGTACATCCACAGCAGTGCCATTTGGCACATCAGCACAAATACTATTAAAGTGCTTAGTATCAGAAAGTGCATTAGGGGCTAAAGGTAAAGCTCGCTGGAAACTGGCAATTTTTGCGTCCACAGCCTGCTCTTTTGCTTGCAAGCGGGCATCTACCTCAGCTCTTTTTGCATCTAATTTTGCCGTAATATCTTGAATTTTATTATCGACGGTTGCAGTGAGGTCATTTGATGCCTCGATGAGGTTGGCAATATCTTGCTCTAGCGCCATATTTTTCTCCATATGGTTAAAGTTGTTTATTAAAACTATTGAGCGTTAGCTCTGTGGTAAATCAGGCACAAAAAAGCCCACCAAAGGGTGGGCTTAGTAGCCTAATGTGGTTGTAAATATTCGTTATTCAGGTTTTGGATAGCGAGCCTTGATTGTGGTTCTTGCCTTTAGCCACGCGGCTTTTGCCTCCTGAGTCGCTTCGCTGTTTTCACCAAACTCCGCTAAAGTGGCTAAATAATCAAAGGCCAGCCCGTCTGACTCGCTTTGATAAGAAAAGCTTCTGGCGTGCATACACTGTGATAGTAGCTGCGCTTGTTTGGCCTCGGCTAAAATAGCGGGAATATCAGCGCTAGCAATGCCCAAATCCGCCAGCGTTTTTTCATCCGCAGGGACATTAATCAGCTCATCATCGCCAATTCTTAACGTTTTTATTTCCATGTTTACTCCTTTAGGCTGTCGGTGGTGTATAGGGGTGGTTTGCGTATGGAATGGTACTTAGTGTTGGCGCTAAACGCTCAGCAAATGGAATTGGCTCTGCGTACCAGCGAACAGAGCTATTGGCAAAACTAGCCTCTGTTAACTCTCTTCGCAAATTATCATTTCCATCATGATAAGATACATCTCCTTTCCAATTCTTGATAAATCGGTATTTAAGTCCACCACCTCTTAAGTACATACCATTGTAGCGATAACACCAGGCACCCACTGAACCGTCATCACGGCCGACATACAGAGGTTTATCAGCATCTACTTTTTCCACTTTTGAATACGCGTAGAAGCTTAAATGACTTACTGTTGGATTATAACGTTCATGAAAACGCTTAATTTGCATAAAGTTAGCATCGCCATGCCAAGCATAAGCATTACCTTCCAGCTCAAGGAGAAGTGCCGCTTGGTGAGGGCTCGCGGTGTTTAAGGGTTTTGTGTCACCATTCCATGAATACTGGCGAGCAACCGTAAGCTTGCCCCCCCCCGCGGCATTATCTGGAAAACGCCACCACACCGGATAAAAGTAATCCTTTGAACCACCGATAAAAATATCTTGTACATAGCGTGTTTCTGGCATCGCTTCTTGGATAAATTCATCTACATCTTGCTCTTTTTTTGCGATACGCGCATCAAACGCTGCCATTTGGCTGTCCAACTGCTGTGCCTTATTGTCAACCACTGCGGTTAACGCATCCGTGGACTGTATCAGGTTTGCAATATCTTGTTCTAATGCCATAAATTGCTCCTATAAAATTCCTTTAGCCATCAGTTCAAACTTTTGTTTAAGATGACGGGTCATATTATTGATTTGTGCAGCGCCGAGCTTGGCAAGCTCTGGGGCGATAAGAATATTAAGATTAACGCCGTTATCGACAATGGTCACCGAGTCCGCAGGAACCCCTGTTAAGACCAAATCGAACGCCAGTAATAAGTCGACTTCCGCCGATTTATACGCAATGGGTCTATCTGGTGAAGAGTACACCGCAAAGAGTACTTCCTCGGGTTGACCATTTGCTTCACTTTCTATGTAAAAGCCAACTTCATTGACCCAAAAGTTGTGATCGGTGTCGTCAATCACACTCATGTGAATTTGGGCATTGCCCTTATCTTCGCCACTGGCCACCATAATACGGTGGACTTCTTGTTGCAGCTGGCTACGCTCTTGATCTGGCGTATAGTTGCCAGTGCCAAGCCCTACTCTGCTGATCTTCGCTTGAAAGCCATTTTTTTGGGCGTTAAATACTGCTTCCAACCCTCTGGTGGTGATCGTCGGCCGTAAAATCGTGCTCACAGCACCTGTCTCCTTTTGTTGAGTGATACCAATTTGCTTCAACATATCGGTACGAGATAACAGCAATGGGTTATACCAATCGGTATTACCGCTGGGTAAACGCTGATGACATCAATTGAAGTGAAGTAGTCGCTATTCCAATAACGGTTGTTGATTGCATTGCTGCGATGATTAGGCGTGGCAGTAGAATCTTGCCACTTGAAAACGTTGATTATTAACATGTAAGCTGGTTGCAAATGCACAGCTCAAGTCAATCTTGGCAGCTGGCAGCTTTTGCTCGTTGGTAAAATAAATACGGCTTACAGCGTGACGGCGGTTATTAAGGTGCAGTGCCAGTTGTGCTCGTGTGTGCATATTTGCATTCACAGGTATGCTTTTCATGTACTGGCTTGTTGCCGCAACGGGTTTGGTGCCTGCCAAGGAAAATGCCGCCGACATTTGCGCTGCTGCCGCTTTGACAGCTTGAGTGTGCGCCGTTTTTCGCGCAACTTGCATGCCACTGGCGATCGCCGCACTTTGCACGCCTAGCCGCATTTTTGCCCCAACTAAAAAGTCAAAGTGTGCACGCTGCGGCTTGGTGCTGTTGGTAACATCTCTTACAGCTTGGTACAGCTCAGGGCTGAGCACCACAGCATCGCTGGTGTAGGGGATTTCATTCGCCCATGCAATAAACATAAACGTATGCGGCTGCTTAGATTGATATGGCGCAATGGCGATATCATCAATCTCTTGAAACCACTCAAAAAACTCTACACTGACGCCAAGTGATGCCAGTGCTCGTTTCACCGCGCCTACCGTTCCTTTGTGTTTATGTACTTTAACTGAGTTGGCGATAAATGCGCGTTTAGTCTGAAGCGACCAATTTTCGTCCCATTCATCCACTGACAGTGACCAAGCAAGCCAAGGCAATAGCGCCTCTGGACAGGTTGCAGGGTGCCATTGCCTGCCAATGTATTCTGGTATGGTTGCCTGCACTTTGAGCTCTTCAGGTACACGCCCTACTGCCTCAGCCATGTTACAAACCAGTGGGGATGTACCTGGCGGTAGTAATTTATGATAATTCGCCATAAGTCTCCTTACTCTGTTGGAAAGTGCAGCTGTATAGTGCGACAAAAAGCCGCCTCTTTCACAGTAGATACAATATCGTCATTCATTGTGTGCAATTTGACTTTTCTGACCCCTCCTTGGTGTAGCGCATCAATGAGACCTGAGCTTGGTACTTCTTTACCTAGTAAATAATGAGACTGAATAAACGCATTAACCGCTTGGTTAATCGCTACTTTGACCTGCTCAGTATTAATTCCTGCGTTAAAGTAAATATCAGCTTCAATCGTGTATTGTGTTGGCTCTACCAAATGGACTCTGACCAAATCAGTAAGCGGTCTAACATCTTCATTATTTAGGTATCGCAATACCTCGGTACGTAGCGCTTCTTTTTCGTGCAGTGTCTCAACACTTGCTACTGGCAAAATATACACCTCGACAATACCGGGTAAACTTGACTCAACATATACGTCTTTCACTTTCGCAGAAGCGGTAAAAGCATGATATTGATAGGCGCCGTTTGTCCCAGCCATTGAGTGGCTTTCTAACGACAATGGGATCCTGAGTCGATAACGTTCGTCAGGCTCATTTTCCTCTCGCGGCACGCCAAATAAGACGCCCAAGTGATCTAGGTCTGACCCTTTAGCATAAGCAACCATAACTGATTGCGCTGCATCATTTACGCGCTGCCTAAGTATCACTTCTCGGTAGGCAAACAGCTCCATCAACTTAATTGCTGGATCTGAAGGCAACCACGGGTAATCAGGGAAGTGCTGCTGTAGCTGCGCCTCTAATTGCTGGTAAACAGTCTCATAGCTCACAGTCTCAAGCACCTCTGGTGCAGATAGGCGCGTCAGATCAATAGCATTATTCATGCTACTCTCCTTGTAAATTAAGTTGGATATAAAAAGCTCTGCCGAAGTAGCTTTGCTGCTAAGATTCTTTGCGGCGCGCGCTTAATAAGGTATCAAGTTTTTTGTCTATGGAATCTAAGCGTTTTTCTATACGCTTTTGATCTTCCTTGCGAATTTGCTTGAGATGATCAAGCGCTTGAGAATTGGTCGTGATCCGTTTATCTAAATCCCCCAGATAAATAATGCTAGACACCAGCAAGACGATGGTGGTTAAAATATGAGCCAGATTCAACTCTTTTTTCATCTGCCATTGTTCTGGGTGATTCACTTACTCACTCCTTTTACTTTTTCAACCGTGCGTAACCCTGCAAGCCCCAGCATGGCAAGTGTTAATTCCAGCATGACATCCAACGGTAAATCGGGTGTGCCCTGCTCCGGTACTAACCACTGCAAGATAGGATTAACAACAAATGAAAATAAAAAGCCAAACCCACATACCCACATCAAAAAAGGTCTAGCACCGGCAACAAAAACACTGCGATGTGAGGCTTGCACTTGGTTGATCTGCGCTTGTACTAGCGCATGCTTTGCTATCAGCCTCGCTTTGAGGTGCTCTTGTTTTAGCACCTCTTCTTCGCTGGTAAATAACTCATCCAAGATATTACCAATGGCCTCGATAGGTGCCACGGTTTTAGCTGAAAACAGACTTGCCAGTAGACTCATGCTTGCCACTCTCCACAAATCATTTGCTGTGCTAATTCTTGTGCTCGTATCGGCACTTGTTTTGCCCAGCGACTGTCTAGCATTTCAAGCGCAGCGGTTTCAAAGTCACCTTTTTCTACTGCTTGCAGCATCCGGCGAAAATTAAGCAAACCGGTCACTCCGAGATTAAACGCCATATTGACTAATACCGCTATCCTTGCTTCATTGCAGTGCTGCGTATTAATTCTGCGTGACACTGCAGCTTTTGCATTTTCAACATCACTGGCAAGCAATGACTCAGCTTCATCTTCATTTATTCCACAATCGTCTAGGTTGCGTCCGTAGCCTATAGTTAGCTTTCCTGCTGTACACAAATAAGGAAACTGCCGAAATCCCTCATGTTTTTTGATTTGCTCCACTGTATTCATTACTGACATACAATCCCCCTCTTTTTCTATTGTGCAGACAAGTTAACCATTAAACTCTGCTCGGCCTTAAGTAACCAAAACTCCATAGAACGCTTACTATCAAAGCCCAGTAGTTTGGCTGCGTTTACGGCGCTACTGTGCATCATATATTTTGCTCGAATGGCTCGCTTACACTCTGGTCTTAGCAACTCTATAGAGGCGCTTAGCTGCGCTATTTCATCTGGGACATGGATCTGCTCTGCACTCATGTTACGACTCGCTACACTTCCTATTGCTTCTGTAGCTGCCTGACGGCTAAACCCCTTACCTAACTCTTTGGCACACCAAAATTTCCCCCAACGTTTAAGCGCGGTACGAACTTGTTTAATTGTCACTTGTTTGTTCATCGTGAATTTTTCCTATCACTTCTAAAATATCGAGTAAGTAAACATCTTCAACTAGGCCAATCACGTCATTCCAGCGAGGGCTATATTCCCTATTTTCCCAGCGTCTTAATGTGCGCTCTTCAATACCGTAGTGAGCCGCTGACTCGGCTTGTGTATAGCCTCTGAGCCTGCGTGCAACACGCAGTATTTCTGCTCCTGTAGGTGCAGGCTTGATTTGACCCACCAGTCTGGATGTGGCTGTGTTTATAAGTGTCATAGTTCTCCTTACCTCAAAAAATAAACACGACTAGTGAAATTTTGTTCTGCTTAGCTGAGTTAATACCAATTTGCTTAATTAAATGGTCTATTTTGAGGCGAGAAAATCTTGTCGATAACTAGGCAAAAATTTTGCTATTTAGTTGTTCTAAATGAAAAATTTTTAACGCTGTTAGCGTCAGATTTACTCCTTCAAATTGAGCAAGTATTAAGTCAAATTGGTATAACCTTTACTGAGAAGCGAAAACAACGTAGTCGTTCATCCTTGCCAACAGGGTTTAATTCCAATAACCCCACAACGCTGTTAACATCTTCATCCGATAACTTTCTTCAGCGTAGTGATATAATAGCGATTTTAAGGTTGCGAAACAGGTCAAAAATGACCTACTAATGAGAAACTTACAAAAACCAACTGGATATATACACAGTGCAATTATTTAACTTATTAAAAGGTAAATAAAAAATTACAACAGTTAACTAAGCTGACGTTCACTGTGGTTTTTTAAGCGTTATGACCTATCAACATTGCAGCCCGTCAAGGCTTTCTCTAAAATACGTCTAAATCAAAAAAGAGATTGGAAACTCATGGCTCAATATATTTATACCATGTCGCGGGTGAGCAAAGTTGTGCCGCCTAAGCGCACTATCCTCAAAGACATTTCTTTATGCTTTTTTCCTGGCGCTAAAATTGGTGTGTTAGGTCTAAATGGTGCGGGTAAATCAACTTTACTACGTATTATGGCAGGGGTTGATACAGAGTTCGAGGGCGAGGCACGTCCGCAGCCAGGTACTAAGATTGGCTACTTACCACAAGAACCTGTATTAGATGAAAGCAAGACCGTTCGCGAAACAATAGAAGAAGCAGTTAGTGAAGTTAAGCGCGCATTGACTCGATTAGATGAAGTGTATGCTGAATATGCGATGGAAGATGCCGATTTTGATGCACTAGCAAAAGAGCAAGGCGAGCTTGAAGCAATTATCCAAGCACATGATGGTCATAACTTAGACAATGCACTAGAACGTGCTGCTGACGCCCTACGTTTACCTGAGTGGGATGCTAAAATTGAGCACCTATCAGGGGGTGAAAGGCGTCGTGTTGCTATCTGCCGCTTGCTACTTGAAAAGCCTGATATGCTACTTCTTGACGAGCCAACTAACCACTTAGATGCGGAGTCTGTCGCGTGGCTTGAGCGCTTCTTGCATGACTATGAAGGCACTGTGGTAGCAATTACCCACGACCGCTACTTCCTAGACAATGTCGCAGGCTGGATTTTAGAGCTTGACCGTGGTCACGGTATTCCATGGGAAGGTAATTACTCTTCATGGCTTGAGCAAAAAGATGCACGTTTGAAGCAAGAAGAAAAATCAGAAAAAGCACGCCAAAAGTCGATTGAAAAAGAACTTGAGTGGGTGCGCTCAAATCCGAAAGGTCGCCAAGCTAAGTCTAAAGCACGTATGGCGCAGTTTACTGAGCTTCAGCAAAACGACTATCAAAAGCGCAACGAAACCAATGAGCTATTCATTCCACCTGGCCCTCGCTTAGGCGACCAAGTGATTGAAGTAAGCAACCTACGCAAGAGTTTTGGAGATAGGTTGTTGATTGATGATTTGAATTTCAACGTACCAAAAGGGGCAATTGTTGGGATCATCGGTGCAAACGGCGCAGGTAAATCAACACTATTTAGAATGTTAAGTGGCCAAGAGCAGCCAGATAGCGGCGACATCACAATTGGTGAAACCGTTGAGATCGCTACCGTTGAGCAGTTCCGTGATGATATGGATGGCAACAATACCGTTTTCCAAGAGATCTCAAACGGCCAAGACATTTTAAAAATTGGCAACTTTGAAGTACCAAGCCGCGCTTATGTTGGCCGCTTTAACTTTAAAGGTAATGACCAGCAGAAATTTGTAAAAGAACTTTCTGGTGGTGAGCGCAATCGTCTTCACCTAGCAAAACTACTAAAAGCTGGTGGCAACGTACTGCTGCTGGATGAGCCAACCAACGACCTAGACGTAGAAACGTTGCGAGCGCTGGAGAATGCGATTTTGGAATTCCCAGGCTGTGTTATGTGTATCTCGCACGATCGTTGGTTTTTAGACCGCATCGCGACGCACATCTTGGATTACCGTGATGAAGGCCAAATCAACTTCTTCGATGGTAACTACACTGAATACGAAGCGTGGCTGAAAAAAACCTACGGCGCTGACGCCGCGGAGCCTAAACGTATCAAGTATAAAAAAATTGGCTAATCAATATTGTAATTAGGCTCCTCATTGCAGGGGCCTTTTTTATAGCACCAAAAAATTTTCAACTTCGGGCTGCATCATGAGCTTTATACCAATTTTCTTAATTAAGTGATCTATTTTGAGGTGAGAAAATCTTGTCGATAACACCGCTTCCCCGTCCTGCTCACGCCGAGGTACCTACGTCCTGTAGGCAAGGCAAAAGTTTTGCTATTTAGTTGTTCTAAATAAGAAATTTTTAACGCTGTTAGCGTCAGATTTACTCCTTCAAATTGAGCAAGT